>CAYVPM010000201.1:0-5880 GCA_964453475.1 uncultured Saprospiraceae bacterium
CACGTGATCCAGTCGACCAGCGGCATCATGGCCGCGACCGGCACGCCGGAGGTGTAGTTCAATCGAATTTCAATACCAAACCCTTTAAATAGGAGCCTTCCGGGTGGAACAGGCTGACGGGGTGATCGGCGCCCTGGGTCAATTGGTGCAGCACACGCACTTTCCTGCCTACTTCCATCGCGGCTGCCGCAATGGTGTTGTAGAACAACTCGCGGTCAACCACCTGAGAGCAGGAAAAAGTGAACAAAACACCCCCCGGCGCCACTTTTTTCATGGCTTCTACATTTAGCCTTTTGTACCCCTGCACCGCATTGTGGCGCTTGGCCATGCTTTTGGCATACGCGGGCGGGTCAATGACCATCACCTGATAGGTCGTTTCCGTATTTTTCAAGAACTGCAGCACATCTTCTTTAAAACCAACATGCTCACCCGGATATGGTTGGTTCAACTGCACATTTTCGGCGCAAATATCCATGGCTTTGCCTGATACATCCACAGAATGAACCAGCTTGGCGCCGGCCTTTAGTGCATAACATGAAAATCCACCCGTATAGCAAAAGGCGTTCAACACCGTTTTTCCTGCTGCATAATAGGCCAGTAACTGGCGGTTGTCACGCTGGTCGAGGAAAAAACCCGTTTTTTGCCCCGTTTGCCAATCAACACGAAATTTCACGCCATTTTCATGCACAATATGTGGCGCTGTTTCATCATAATTGCTTGATTTCCATTGATAACCATTGGCTTGCGTCGCTGAAAAATCGGAAGGCAACGCATCGCTGCTTTTGTCGAAAATGGCGTTCAAATTTCCCCCAAAAACCTCCTGCAAAGCACTTGCGATCAGCTCCCGTTGCCGGTACATGCCAATGCTGTGGCACTGTACAACCGCAGTGTCACCATAAATATCGACAATCAGGCCTGATAGCCCGTCGCCCTCTCCATGCAACAGTCGGTAGGTAATACCAGGCAAGAAGGGATCGAACAACAACTTTCGCAGCTCCAGCGCATTTTGGATTTTTTCTGACCAAAACGCTACTTTTTCAAGATCAGCTTCCTCAAAACTCAATACGCGCACAGCGATACTGCCGTCGTGAAAATGCCCGATGCCCAACAGGCTGCCTTTACGGTCGCAAACAGCAACAATGTCGCCATCAAAAGCAACCCCATCTATCCGGGCTATTGCTCCGCTAAAAACCCAGGGATGGAAGCGCAGCAGCGCGATTTCCTTACCCGGTTTCAAAAACACTTTTGTCATATTTCCCTAGAAAAGCACAAAGTCGGGCTTTTGCCGCAATTCCCTGTAAAAGCTTTAAAGCATTTCGGAAAAAACCGCGTTTTTACCTGCCGCCGCATCTATTGGAGAGTCTGAGAATTGTCGCAGCGTTTCTTTGTTCCTGAAGGCCTGAAACGGGACTTAATGCGGGACACATTGACCACCGAAGATAGCAGTGCAGCATAAATTCGGCCGTCAATTTTCAGGCTATTCAGTTGAATGCGCACCAGGGTTTACCCTTAAAAACTATTGTGGGAAGTCCTTAATTGTTTGCTAAAATTTGAGTTGGCTGCGACATGTTGCACGCATCTTGCGTTTGCTGACAGAAAACTTGTTATTTTGCCGCGACAACGAATGTAAAATCAATCATAAATCTTTCTTTTCTATTCAATTATGCAGCCTATTATCCGACTTTTTTGCCCCCTTTTGCTGCTGTTTACCTTATTTCCTTCCGTTTTGAGTTCCCAAGACTGTTCAAATGCGATCAAGGAAAATAAAAAGATCAACGGTATCCAAATTGCCAACACGGCTCAATTGGCTGTTGTAATCCGTGGTAGTTACACTTATTTTGTTGAATTTTTTACCGATGAAAAAGGCATTTTCGCCAGGTTCACTTCTCAAGGCGGTATTGAGTTCAATCAGGACGACCAAGTCGTCTTCGTAGATGCCACCGGAAAGGAAAAGGCCTACAAGTTCACCGGGATGGATGAGTTGATACCCAATGCGGTGCCGACCCATAGGAACAACCTCCGACTCGATTTGGAAGCGACAAAATGGCTGTCTGAATCCAACATCACCGGCATCAATTTCATTAATTTTGTTGATCGGCAAAAGTTTAAGTTTACCATCAATACTGACCGGCAATCTGAATTCAAGCGCCTGGTCACTTGTTTTAACAGCCTTCTGGACCAAACATCGGTGGTTGATACACCCGGTGCCGCCGTGTCGAAACCCGATCCCGCCGGCAGCAGCGCGGGAACCTCTACAGGCAGCAAGCCCGGCACAACCGGCAGCAAGCCGAGTTCAGGAACTGCTTCTGGCAGCGGCGATCCCGAAGTGGTGGCCCTGCGCTCCGACCTTGAAAAGATAAAAGAAAAATTGCGGGCTGAAATAAAAGCAGAAAAAGACCGCGCCGAGGCCATTAAGGCTCAGCTCCAGCAAGAAGTAGCCGCAGCCAGGGAAGCCGCCAATGCCAAAAAACTGGAATTCAGCAACGAAGTGCTGGAAGCCCGCAAGTCTAGCCTGGCCGAGATTGAAAAGTCGAAAGCGGAAGTGCAGGCCATTGTGACGCAAAACAAGTTGAAAGCTGATTCTGCCGTTACCAAAATCAACTCCAATGTGGAAGATGCGCGCCGCCAGGCAGGAGAGGAAATCCAAAAAGCCCGCGTCGCTTCGTCTGAAGAAGTTAAAAAGGCCCGCGAGGCCGCCGCGAAAGAAATAGCGACCGTCAAGGCCAACCTTGAAAATTCCAAGCTCCAATACAGCGATGAAGTGGCCTCGGCCAGGGACAATGCCAACGAGGAAATAAAGCGCATTCGGGAGGAAAACGCCAAGATGGTGGCAGAAGCCCGCAATACCGCCAAACAGGAGTCAACTAAGACCACCCTGGATGTGGTCGAAAGCAAAAAAACGGCGGCAGAACAAATTCTCAAGATTCGGGAAGACGCAGCGAATGAAGTAGCCAAGAGCCGTGAAAACGCTGTGCTGGAAAGGCAGAAAATCGCCACCGATTTGGCAGAAAGCCGCCGAAAAGTTGCCGAAGAAAAAGCACTGCTGCAACAAAACAGCGCCAATGAACTGGCGGAAATCCGGGAGGAAGTCGCCAAACAAAAGGAGTTGTCCGCCACCGAGGTAGCAGATGCCCGTAAGCGAGCTTCCGAGGAAGTTGCACGTATCCGCAATGAAGTGTCCGAACAACAAAAAAAGGCAGAGGCAGAGAAACTGGACATCACCAAACAGGTGGTAGAAAGCAAACAAAAGGCTGCGCAAACAGTGCAGCAAGTACAAGATGAAGCCACAAAGGCCATTGCGGAGTCGCAAGCACGCTCCAAGCTCCAACGCGACTCTATTGCCATGACTGTGGCGGAATCTCGCAAAAAAGCAGAAGCAGAGCTTGTCCGGCTCCAGGAAGAATTGGCAAAGTCCATCGCTGCGGCAAAAGCCCAGGAGGAGAAAATAAAGCAAGAAAGCGCCGAAGCCGTGAAAGCTGCCCGTGAACGCAGCGCCCAGGAAGTCGCGAAAGCTCAGGAAGAAGCCAGGCTGCGCGTTCAGGAGGCCAATGCGAAAGCAGGTGAAGTGCAAAAACAATTCGCCGGCGAAGTAGCAAGTTCCAAACAGACTGCCGAAGAAAAAATCAAGCAAATTCAAGCCGAAGCTGCCGCTGCCGTAGCCGATGCCAAGAAAAAACAACAAGAAACCGTCACTGCATCCACGTCGGAAGTGGTTAGCTCCCGCGAAAAAGCCGCCGCTGAAATCGCTGCTGCCAAAGAAAAAGCTGCCAATGAAGTGGCCGCAACCAGGGAAGCGGCCGTTCGGGCACAGCAAGAATCTGCCAACGCCGTGGCTGAAGCTAAACGCCAAAGCGGCCAGGCAATACTGGCCATAAAAACAGCAGAAGCCGACAGTGTGCGCATAGCCCGCGAAAACAGCGCCGCAACCCGGCAGAAGCTGGCCAACGACGTAGCAGAGGCAAGGCAAAAAGCAGCCAGCGAAATCGCCGAAGCCAATCAACAAGCTGCCAATGACGTGAAAACCGCCAGGGAGGCAGCGGCAAAGGAAAAACAGCTCAGTGCTGAAGCCGTAGGCAAAGCCAAAGAAGATGCTGCCTTGCAAATTGCCGCAGCACGGGAAGCAAGCGCCAAAGAAGTGGCCGCCAGCAAACAACAGGCCTTGGAAGCCATCGCACTGGCCAAGCGAGAAAGCGACGACAAAAAAGCCGGCTTCGCCAAAGAAGTTGCCGATGCGCAAGACCGGGCCCGCAAAGAAGTGATGGATGCCCGCGCTTCTTCAGCAGCTGAAGTGGCCACCGCCCGGAAAGATGCAGAAGCTAAACGCCAACAATACGCAAACGAAGCCGCCGAAGCGCGCAAAAAAGCGACCGAAGAAATCGGAATGACACAGAAAGAATCCGCTGAAGCAGTGCAAAAAGCACGGCAGGAGGCAGCGGCAGCCATCGCAGAGACGCGAAAAGAGCAAGCGCAGCTCGTCTCCGAAACCAGGGCCACCGCTGCCGCCGAAGTAGAAAAAATCAAGGCGGAATCTGCTGAAGCGATAAAAACCGAGGCCAAGGCAGTGGCCGATGCCAAAGCGCAGGCAGCAGCCGAACTCAATAAAATAAAGGCCGAGAACGCCGAGGCCATCAACGCCGACAATAAAAAAGCCGAGGCAGCCAAACAAGGACAAGTTGCTGAAAGTCAAAAACTTACGCAGCTACAGGCAGAAGTCAAAAAGGCAGAAGATGAATTAAAGCGCCTGAAAGAGGAAGCGGAAAAATTGAAGAAAAAAGAATAAGCTTTGGAGCGCCCGGCACAGGCACACTTTGTTTTGATTTTTGGGTCAAGACAGGTTTGTGTCAAAAGCACTGCCATACACGTTGTGGGAAGTTCTAACTGCGGCATACCGCGCGCTGATAATGTCAGTATGCCACAGGCGGCCAGTTTATGTGCACCTCAATGTTTGCCATGAATTAAATCAAGCATTGAGAGCCCCAAAAACCAGGTGCGTCACAGAATAATATTCAAATTTGGCATATAACTTACCCTTTATAGTAATTTGTTACCATACAATCTCGTACTTTTGGCACAGTCTTAGTCCTATGCTTCTACAATCCGCTCACTTTTGCCCGTCAAGTCAACAAATGACGAACGCAATCACGAGCTTTCCTTCCAAATTCTAATCGCATCTTTATTGGCTGCCTGCCCTTCCACTTGCTGGCCAACCGTATGCCTAATCCAAATCTTACAAAGCACATTTCATTTTAAGCGATTTTGAACATTCACCAATTCAAAGCCTTTTAATGAAGTTCCAAATTTACATCCTCGGATTTCTCTTGTTGTTCGCCCATGTTTTGTCTGCCCAAATCTCTGTACAGATCGCAGGCACTAATGTCAGTTGCTTTGGCGGCAGTAATGGTAGTGCCATTGCCACTGCTACTGGCGGTAGTCTCCCATACAGTTTTATCTGGAGCACTGGTGGCACCAACAATACCGTAGCCAACCTGTCAATTGGCACCTACTCCGTCACGGTCACCGATAACACTGGAAATACGGGAACAAAGTCGGTTGTCATCACCCAGCCGCCGCTCTTGGGCGCCACCTTGAATGGTCAGCCGCAAATTTGCGTAGTCGCTCCTGACGGCTTCTCGTATGCCATCCCAACTGGCGGCACACCGCCTTACAGCTACTCCTGGAGCAATGGCGTACAGACCCAGCTTAACAACCACCTGACTGCCAACAACTACGCCGTTACCATCACAGATACCAAGGGCTGTACAACAATCCGCAGCTTTACGGTTGGGTTCCTGGGGATCGGACTTTATCTGGTAACAAACACAAATCCAGCGACCTGCCCCGAGCCTGACAATGGAGCAGCATCTGTCACTGCCCTTTCCG
>CAYVPM010000202.1:0-5877 GCA_964453475.1 uncultured Saprospiraceae bacterium
GCTCAGGGGTGTTGACACTGCTGAGCAGCCATTCGTACTGGTAACGGTTACGGTGTAATTCCCGGAAGCTCCAACCGTCAGTGCCTGACTTGTAGCGCCGGTGTTCCATAAATAAGTAGCCCCGGTACTGGCAGTAAGCGTTACCGACGCGCCCTGGCAAAAAGTGCTTGGGCCGCTGGTACTTATCGTGGAAGTCAGGATGTCAAAGGTTTTAGAGCAGGTGGAGCCGTTATAGGTAGAAACGAAGGTGTAGGTTCCTGGGCTTGTGGGCAAGGTTTTCGTCCAATTCCGAATGCCTGCATTGGAGGTGTTGGAGCTTGTATAGTTCCAACTTGTAAAAACTGTTCCGTTGGGGTTAAGAATTTTCAGCTCAGCAGTCAGGCCGGCCGTTTCATAGCGCATAAAAATGTAAAATTTCGCCGCACCCGGTGGAAGTCCTGCCCCTTGGAATGGAAGCAAATAGCAGGAGCTTTCGTTCAGGGTTTCAGTTGCCGGACAAGCGGGAAATACCGCGTCCGTAGTATGTATGGATGCCTTCAGAATTTCAGCGCTGGAATAAGGTTGCTGAATTGCCCACCAGGAACTTGCGTTTAAGCTGTTGCAAGGACCTGCATACGGGTCAATGCGCGTACTGGAGGTACTGCCGGCCCAAACTTCAAAATGCAGGTGCGGACCTGAAGAACTGCCTGAGCTGCCCACGACGCCGAGGTATTCCCCCACAGCAACGGATTGGCCAATTGCCTTTGCCGTCAGTGAATTTTTCTTCATGTGAAAATACAATGCACGCGAACCGTCAGCATGTTGGATGACTATGTAATTCGCTGGGAGGTTGGTGGCGGCACAGTTTTTATCAAAATTCCCATCAAGCTTGTCGATGATCGTACCTGCAGCGGCTGCAATAACCTCTACCTGGTTGTTGTCCATTTTAAAAAAGGGGAAGGGCCAAATGCTGATATCGGTTCCTCTGTGCCCATCGTACGTTTTTGCGCCGCAATTATAATCTTGTACGGCTCCGGCCGTTACATTTTGATCGACATAAGCGCTTATGCCGTAGTATTTACAGTCGTTCATGCTATTGGCTGCCCTCAACGGCCAGTTCAAAACCGTTATCAGCTGGTTGTCGGCGCCTTGTATTTGAAGCCCGAAATGCTTGGAGTTGGCAGTGCACCTGGTTTCAATAATGGCATATTCCTGCTCGGAAATACAGGGGTGTTCCGCATCATTTATAATGGGGCCATCGGCCATAATGCCCAATAAAGGGCCTTGTGCATTCAATGAAAATGAAAACGCCCAAAGGAGCAAGAGCAGCAAAAGGATTGAAAAATGTTTCATATTGGCTGAAATTAAATAAGTTATTATGCAAGAGAACAAGTAATTCAATTTCGCTGCTTTCATTTTTTAAACGTTGCGTGCTCGAAACCAAAAGCCAAATAATCTGTTCCACTGCCTTGACCTATTACCTGGCAGCATAATGCACAAAATTTTACCCATGAAAAAAGTACTCCTCCTCCCTCTCCTCCTCCTCAGCCTCTTCCTGGCTTCCTGCGATGTGCTTCAAGAAGCGGCGGGCACCATCCTCAGCGAACCAAGCATCGAGGAAATCGGCCGCGGGCTCAAGGAAGCCCTGACCAATGGCATCACAAAAGGCGCCACCGCCTTGTCGCAAAAAGACGGCTATTTTAAAAGCGCCTATAAAATCCTATTGCCTGCCGACGTGCGTAAAGTGACGGACAAGCTGAAAAGCATCCCCGGGTTTAGCAATATCGAGAACGAATTGATCGAGAAAATGAACCGTGGCGCAGAAGATGCGGCCAAGGAAGCAACACCGATCTTCGTGTCAGCCATCCGCGGTATGACCATTCAGGACGCCACCAACATCCTTATGGGTAGCGAAAACGCTGCTACCCAATACCTCAACAAAACAACCAACAAGCCGTTGTACGACGCTTTCAAGCCGAAAATCGTGAACTCGCTCGATAAAATTGGCGCCAACGACCTCTGGCGCAAAGCGGTGGACACCTACAACAAAATCCCTTTGGTAACCAAGGTCAACAACGATCTGGGCGATTATGTGACCAATGAGGCGTTGAAGGGTTTGTTCTCCAAAATTGAGGAAGAAGAAAAGAATATCCGGAAGAACAAGCTGGCGCGGACTTCGGAACTGTTGCGGAAGGTGTTTGCCAAGCAGGACCGGTAAGCCCTAATTCATATTATAATTCACCCCAAACCGCACAAACCTCCCTGGCTGCGGGTTGTACAACAAATCGTCCACCGTGCCCGTAGCATCCAATCCCTGGTGCTCGCGGTCAAAAATGTTCTGCAGCGTTGTGTACACCAGGAAGTGGTTGCTCAAATAGATGCGCAGGGTAAAATCCCAGGTGCTGTACTTGAGCAGCCTTGTTTCCCTGTCTTTCAATTGATATAAATCCGCATATTGGGCAGATTTGCGCAAGGAAGACGACTGATGCGTAATGGCCGTCACAAGCTCCACCTTTTTGTCTACTTTGAACATGGATCGGAACTGGAAGGTCCATTTTGGCTGGTTGAGCACTTCATTGCTTTTAGGCAGGCCATAACCGAACCATTCTTTCCCGCGCGCATATTGGACGTAGATCTCGGTTTTGCTGGAAATCGTGCTCACTTTTTTACCCCAGGTGAAATCAAACAGCTCCTTCTTTTCCGTAGACGACAAGAATTGTACACCCCAAATCGTGTGCGCCAGCCCAGGCGCATTTTTGTATCCATAAGAAACGGCAGGCACTATGCCCGGTTCATCGACAAGGTAGCCGGGGCGGTACAGGTTGTCTGCTTGCTGCCAAAAAGCCATGAGCTCACGCCGATCGTTGGTTTTGCGATGCCGGATGCCAAATTCGCCGGCATAGAATTTTTCTGTATTAAAATCCCGCGACCCCGGGGTAATCCGAAATCCAGTGGAGGGTATGATTTCATAGGAATTTGAATAACCGTACAAAGACGCGTGCCGGAAGCCGGTACTGCCATTGGCACGTACCGACCACGTACTGTCAATTTTATACATTATGCCCAAGCGAGGGGCCAGGTTGATGCCGTGAATTAACGCAACATTTAAGGCGCCGCCCCCAACCACTTGCAGCCGTTTCCCTTGCCATTCAAATTGGGCAAAAAAATTGCCATCAACCACTGGTTTGACAGCAGGTTCTATGACCAGCGGGGCCCTTGGCGTTACATTCCCATCAATATTCACGGAAACCGGGATAGGGTAATAGGTCGACAATGGTGTGCCGACGCCTGCATGTGCCTGCCCGCCTGCGGTCAGAAAAAGCCGCTTGTTCAAGGAAACACTCAGCCTGGATTCGATGCGGCCGTCAAATCCATTGGCTACGGCAAAGCGCTCATCGGAAGAATACCAAGTGCTGATGTTCTTGAGCAGCGCGGCTCGCGCCGAATCAGCCATGCCGGGCGTGGCGCGGGCGTAATAATTCGCGGCACTAAGCCTGTCGAAGACATAGGTCGTGGTGGAGGTATTGCTCACCTGATAGCTTTCAAAAGAAAAAGTGTTTTGGGTGACGCGCTTTTTTCGTTTCCGCTGAAAACCTACTGAAAACGTTTCGATGCGCTCGGCCAGCCGGTTGGAGGGGTTGGCATAAGAAACTGCGAGGGGGTTAAGGCCCAATGCGCTGCGGTCGAAACGCGCCAGGCGGTGGTAGGTGAAGTGCAGGCCCCGCCAGGTGAGGTTGAGGCCGAACATGCGGCTTTCGTGGGGCAGCACACCCGTCCTGGCAAAGCTGTCTTTAGGTGCATTGGCGCCGCGATAATTGGCATTGAGCCCATACACCGATGGGGTTAAGCCAAAACTCAGGTAGTTGTTGGTGTTGAACAGATTTTGGTCGTAATAATAATCGGAGTTGTCGCGCACGGTGCTGCTGCCGTAAATGCTGTAGCGGAATATGTTCCTGTCACGACCAAGTTTTCCGCCAAACATCAAGTCGAGGCTGTTGTAGCCGAAGCGGCCAAAGGAGAGGTCGGCCTGCGTAAATACCGGCCGCTCCGTCTCTTTCAGGATAATATTGATCACGCCTGCACAAGCTTCTTCTCCGTAAATGCCGCCCGATGGCCCGTAAAATACCTCTATCCTTTCGGCCTGTCTGATGGGCAACTGCGCCCCGATGGGCATCCCCGCCGCGATGGCCGGTTTGATGGGGACGTCGTTTATCATGATTTTCACGTACTGGTTGCCGGAAAGTCCGCGCATCAGGAAAGTTTCCCCTTCCACGGCATTGCCTGGCTGCGACACGCGCACACCCGGAGCTGCCCGCAACACATCACCGAGTGTGACAAAGCCGTTGCGCAGTATTTCCTCCCCGGTGACCACCCACACACTGAAAGGCTGTTCGCTAATTCCAACAGGCGAACGGGTGGCGGAGATGACCTTTACCTCCTGCTGGGACAGGTCGCGAAAAAGAATGTCTTTTTCCTCCAGGTTTTCGGGAGCAAGCAGGAGGGTGCTGTCCGTTTGGGCCTGGGCAGTGAATTGGAGGAAGAGCAAGAGAAGGCAAATGGTGTTTTTCACGGAATTGAATGTTTACCGCGAAAAGTAACACCTTTTTTGGAATGCGGAGTGCGGAGTATGGAATGCGGAGTTGGGAGTGCGGAGTGCGGAATGGGCACGTCCTGTCGGCTTATTTTTTGCCGCTCACTTCGGCAGTCTTGGCCAGGAGTGCCGAAGTGAGTGGCAAAAGCAGCGATCCATGACGAGCACATTCCGCACTCCGCATTCCCAACTCCGCACTCGATCACTCTCTTACTTTCAACAATTTGATCTCCACGCGTTGATTGGTGCGCCGGCCTTCCGGGGACGTATTGGGCACCAGCGGCAGCCTTTTTCCATAACCTTTGTACACTACCCGGCTCGGGTCGATGCCTTTATCGAAAAGATAGGTGGCTACTGATTTGGCGCGGGCTGTAGAAAGCTGGTCGGCAAAGGCATCGCTGGGCAGGTTGTTGGTATGGCCCGCCACTTCAATTACCACCCAGGATTGGTCGGTCATAAAATCGAACAATTCATCCAGCATCGGCAGGGCATCGGATTTCAAAACCGAGCTATCGTTGTCGAAATTGAGCAGGCGCATGCGGATGGTTTGCCCGTCTTCCAATTTGCCCGTGAGTTCCGGGAAAAGCCTGCGTTCGGTCACAAAATCGAGCTTTTGGGTGCAACCGTTGGCATCGGTCACTTGTACGCTGTGGTTGCCCTGGGGTAGTTTGGACACGGCAAAACCCGTTTGCCTTGTATCCCAAACAATCTTGTATTCCGGCGTTCCACCTTTCACGTTGATTTGGGCTTTGCCGTCGTTGGCCGAGCTGCTGGAAGCCCCGATATTTCGAATCAGTTCAATTGTTATGGCTGTTGGGGCGCTCAAGGTGACCGCGGCGGTTTTGGTGGTGCCCAATACATCGCTGACCGTTACGGCGTACTCGCCTGGACCCAGGTCGGTTAGTTCGGCGTCTTTCAGCGCCGGGTTGTTCCAGGTGTAGGTATAGGGAGACTTTCCGCCCGCTACCTTGACCGCCAGGGCAGCTTTATCGCCGGCACATTTGATGGATGCTTTTTCTGTCAGGGTCATCGTCATGGCGAGTATGTTCTCCGTCACGTTGGTGGTGGCGGTAGCGGCGCAGCCGTTGGCGTCGGTAGCCGTGACGGCTTGCGTGCCGGGCGCCAGCTTGAGGGCCGTGTTGCCACTTTCGCCGCTGCTCCATTGAAAAATAAAGGGCCCGGTGCCACCAGAAGGCGTTGCTATGGCCTGGCCATCACTTTTCCCGGTACTTGCCGGGGCTTTTGTCTCAACAGACAGGGACACCGGTTGCGGCTGTTTGATGCTGATGCTGGCAGTGGTGCTGCCC
>CAYVPM010000203.1:0-5876 GCA_964453475.1 uncultured Saprospiraceae bacterium
GGGAAAGAAATTTTCCTTCGACCCGGACATTCGCTTTGCGCTGGACGGCAAGCCCTGGGCCTTTCTTTTTTGGGCCAGGTACAAACCATTTCGGGAAGGCAAATTCAGGATGAACACAGGGGTACACCTGGGCTTGAATCACATGACAAGCACAGTGAACACCGGCAACCTACCGTTTGAGGCCCATATCGTGCGGCGCTACCTTGCGGCAGAGTTGGCCCCTAATTATTTTGTAGCAAAAAACATCAGCATCGGCGCGTACTTCCTGAGCTCGCTCGGCATTGATGATGGTACGGTGCGCAACACACACTTTATTACCCTCAACAGCAATTTCTCCCATATCCCCCTTGCAAAAAAAGTGTATTTAGGCGTAGCACCACAAGTTTTTTACCTGTCGCAAGACGGCAGCGAGGGCTTCTTTTGCACCGCAACTTTTACGCTGTCAAAGGAAAACTTTCCGCTGTCGATCTCATCCACACTGAACAAAGAATTGCGCAGCAACATACCTGGAGGCAAAGATTTTATCTGGAATTTGAGCCTGATTTATACCTTCAACAAAAACTACGTCCCAAAACCCGCTACTTTGTAAACAATCAACAAGACAATGAAGAATACAGTCTATTTTACCATGTTATTGTGTGCCGCCTTGTTCACGCAAACAGCTGCACAAGAAGCCTCCCTTTTTCCCAAAGGCGAAAAAGGGCCGAATGTTCACCATACTGGCGCCGTTTGGCTCCATGAACTAAACCCTGCCGACAGCATCTTTCAATTCAATACGGCCTTTGCAACGTTTGCGCCTGGGGCTAAACTGGATTGGCACTATCATCCTGGGGGGCAAATCCTGCTGTACACGGATGGTCCAGGTTACTACCAGGAAAGGGGCCAACCCTTGCGCGTAGTGCAGAAAGGCGAAGTGGTTAAATGCCTCCCCGGCATTGAGCACTGGCATGGCGCATCCCCGAACAGCGCTTGCGTTTATATCGCCATTTCACCCACGCAAAAAGGGAGAACAGTTTGGTTGAAACCTGTTACGGATGCGGAATACCATCAATTGGAAAAACCTGAACAGCAAGACAATAGCGCATCCGCGGAGATTATTCAACTGTCCAAAGAAAAATGGGAATGGATGGCCGCCCGCAATGTGGACACCCTGGCAGCACTTTTCCATGAAAAATCCGTATTCGTACATATGGGCGGCAATATGAGCAAAGCGCAGGAACTCAACGTCATAAAAACCGGTGGAATCCACTACAAGCACGCCGAAATCCAGGAAACCTCCGTTCAGTTCATCAACAATACCGCGATATTGCTGCACAAGCTACGCCTCGACGCCGTGGTGGGCGGCAATGAAGTCAGCAACCCGTTCACAGTGACGGAAGTGTACGTCCGGCAAGACGGAAAATGGATGCTGGGGTCAATGTCGTTTACAAAGCTTCTGGCGCCGTAGCCCCCGGGTGCTATGGCTTCAACACAACCAGCCGCTTGGTCCCGATCACATTGCCCTTTTTATTCGAAAGGCTGTACAGGTAAGTGCCTTTCTTGAAATTCTCAAGCTCAACCCGGAAATGGTGCGTTCCCACCAACTGGTAGGTTTCTTTCCAAACTTCCCTGCCAATGATGTTAAAAATTTTCAGCGTGTACTGGTCCTGCGGCAAATTGCTGTAATCGAAGCGCACCCAGTCGATGGCTGGGTTTGGAAAGGCCGAAATACCCGCGGTTCCGGGTGAATTCAATACTGGCGCGTCCACGGTGGCGTTGTTTTTGAAGCGCATGTTGGTCACTGTGCTGAGGTCATTGCTCATGGTGGCTACAGCTATCTCTTCTTTTTCGGTGCCGTTCAGGAAAAGGTACGTGACCGTAGTATCGGTGCCGAGAAGGTCACCAAACCCGCCGCCGCCGCCGCCGCCGCTGCCAATAACGGTAGAGAGCGGAACCCAGGTTCCAAAACCAGGGAAAAGGACTACATAAAGTTCAGCGTCGGAAGTAACATAGTCGGTGCGCTTGTTCCGCAGCACGGGGTATTGGCCCCCAGGTATCTGGCAAGTGCCCCAGCCGTCTACAGCCTCAGTCCTGCTGGTGGTGCGTATGATGCGCAGGGAATCTACATTTACGGGTAAGTTGGCAAAAATGGTGCTCAATGGCGGCTGGTCGGTTGATAAAGTCAGGCGCAAATTTGAGCTCTGGCTATTAATGTCGAAAAAATTCATTGGTGCGCGGCGTTCAATCAGGGCAGGATTGAGCGGTACAGTAGCATTGAGGCCTAATCCTCCTGGGGCGGCCCCGGCATAGCCCATTACCGAAAACGTGCTTGGCGTGACGTTGAAGTAAGATTCCCCACCACCGGCGGCTTGCATAAGCTCAGCCCCAGGGAAGCTCAAAAAGTGCATCCCGGAACTGGCCGACTTGAAGATAACTTCAATCGTAGTGTCTTTTGACAGCCCGTTAAACATCCATGTCTGGCCGCCGCCAGGCGCCGTAGCCGGGTTCACGCCCACAGGATTTACGTCATTGGCATAACGCAAGGTATCTCCAGCAACCGGAAATACGGCATTGGTAATGGTAATCTGTGCGGAAGCACTGAGGGTTAAGGCGGATAAAACAGCAAGTAGCATTCTTTTCATCGGATTTGTTCGTATTTGAAAACTGGTAACGTGTCAATCAATTGGATATTGAGAAAAAATAATCACACGCTACAAAGGTAAGCGGAAAAACGTGCAATCAAGGGCTGCGCCCAGAAAGTTGTATGGATTGATAATTTGAGCAATCCTTACAAAGCCTGCAATTCTACCAACCTGCAATATATCCCGCCTTTTTCCATCAATGCCACATGATTACCGCGCTCTACAATAGCGCCTGCTTCCAAAACAAGGATTTCATCGGCATGTTGCACCGTGCTCAACCTGTGCGCGATGACCAATGCGGTCCGGTTTTGCAGCAACCTTTCAAGGGCAGCCTGCACCAATTGTTCAGACTCCGAATCCAGGGCCGACGTTGCCTCGTCGAGGATTAAAATGGGCGGGTTTTTCAGCAATGCCCGCGCGATGGTGAGCCGCTGCCGCTGCCCGCCGCTCAATTTCCCGCCACGGTCGCCGATATTGGTATCATAACCTTCGGGCAATTGCACGATGAATTCATGGGCATTCGCCGCTTTGGCGGCCTCCACCACGGCCTCATCTGTAGCGCCGCTTGTTGAAAACGCGACATTGTTGCGCACCGTGTCGTTGAACAAGATGGCTTCCTGGCTCACAATGCCCATAAGCCCCCGGATGTCGTGCAGGCGCAGGTCACGGATATCATGACCATCAATCATGATGGCGCCTTGCGTGACGTCGTAAAAGCGCGGCAGCAGGTCGGCAGCAGTGCTTTTCCCAGCGCCCGAAGCACCTACAAGGGCAATGGTCTTGCCTTTTTCCAGCACAAACTGGACATTATTCAAGGCAGGGCGCTCTGCATTTTTATATTGAAAGGAAACGTCCCGAAACTCGATCTTGTCTTTAAAGGCAGCAATGGGCAGGGCATCTGCTTTGTCCTTGATCTGCACATCGGCATTCAACACCGATTCCACACGCTCCAGCGCGCCCAGTCCTTTTCGGATGCTGTACGATGCCCCCGAGAGGTGCTTGGCCGGCTCGATGATGTTGTAGAAAGCGTACAAAAATGTGATAAAAGTGGCCGCCGAGATTTCCCCGGCAAACACTTGTTTTGCCCCGAACCAAAGTAAAATGGAAACCGCCCCGATGCCCAAAAACTCGGAAAGCGGCGAAGCCAGGTCGCGGCGGCGGTACAAACGTGTCAACGCACGGGCGTAGTCGCTGTTCTCCCGGCCAAAGCGCTCGGCCTGCCAAGCCTCGGCATTGAAGCCTTTGATTATCCGCAGGCCACCCAATGTTTCTTCCAGCAGCGAGCCTATCAGCCCGAGCCGCGTTTGGGCTTCGCCCGACTGCCGCTTCAGCGACCTGCCCACTGTGGCGATAATCAAGCCGGAAAACAGCATGAGGCCAAAAACGAATATCAGCAGGCCCGGCGATACGGAGACCATAAAAATCAGGCTGCCCAGTATGACGATCGGCTCACGGGCCACCGCCTCCGTGGCGCCGACGATGCTCCATTCTACTTCCTGCACATCGGCAGAAACACGGCTCATCAAATCGCCCTTTCGCTCTTCGGAAAAATAAGACAATGGCAGTTCCAGGGTTTTCCCTACCAGTTTTTGGCGCAAGTCGCGCACGATGCCGTTGCGCACGGGCGCGAGGAAATACAGGGACAGGTAGCGGAACAGGTTTTTACCGAAAAAAGTAGTCACCAGGAAAATACAGACGATGAACAACGCCTCTTCCCGGCCGTGGTCGGCGATCAACTGGGCGAAAAAGTTGTTGAGCCTGGCTTCGAGTCCCTGCATGCCCGGTACTTGTGACGACATCTTGAGCTCGCCTGGATTGAACAAAATCTGTAAAAAAGGCTGCAAAACAGGGATGCTGATCACCATAAAAATGGACATCAGCAGGTTGCAGACTACGGCAACACCGATGAGGCGTTTATGGGGAGCGTAATATCGGAGCAATCGAAGCATAAGCTTCAAACCCTTAAGGATCGGGTTTGTTTTGTCATTTTGTTTGTTCAGCAGCAAATTTTGTTTGCCAATCCTCCACTTTTTTGGTCCTTTTCCCGCCTTCTGCAGCCACCAGGTCTGACAATTCTTTCACCGATTTCGCCAGTTTACTGCCTGCGTATTTTTCCTGGATCAAGGCCCACACTTTTTTATAATCTTCCGTTACGGTCTGTGTCTCGTAATCAAAAACCGGGGTGTTGTCTGCGCCGTTTACCAGCACCAGACGCAACCAGTGCTCCGACTCTATGGTTTCGGCACGGCGCACAAAGTAGGGGTTTTGTCGGTTGAAATTTTCCCAAAAGATCGCGCGCTGGGCCAGCACATCCAGGCCAATGACGATGCCACCATCGTTATAAGCATTGTCTTTTTGTTCGGCCAGCCGCTGCAGCATGTATTCTTTCATGGGCTGCGTCACCCTTAAGGCAAAAAGATTGGCCAATTGCCCCCAATCAACGATGGGAAAAACCATGCCTTCTCCTTGTTCCAATCGGAAACCGTTTTCTTCCAGCGACTTCGTGACCGGGTACTTGCTCATGTCGAAGGTTTCTTTCCAGATGGCTTCAAAGTCGGCTTCGGTCCATTGAATGGCATCGGTCATGCTGTAAAAATTGCCCTCAATTTCCAACCTGAACAGGAAGCTTTCCAGCAGCACAAACACGGCATCTGCGAGGGTGCCGGTGGCCCCGGCCAGGTTTGTTTTTACGTATGCCATTGCCTTTTTCCCGCTCTCCAACTTGCTGGGGCTCAATGTTTTTAAAAACGATGAAAACTGTGCCAAGCGGGCCAGATCAGGGATGGTTGCCCTTGAGCCGGCGTAAACAGGTTTTAAGGCAGCGCTGTATGCCCAACCTTGGTGCTGCGCCGCGCCTGTGGATTTAACTTTGAAATAGGGCTCGTTGTATGGGATGCCCCGCAAAGTCACCTCGTCTTTAGTGGCCGAAACTTCGCCGCTGCCTTCCACAAAATCGCCCTCGGCCAGTTGGGCGGCTACCTTGCCATTTTTACTGGGTTCCTCGCGCAAATTGAGCTTGTCTACCGCGACTGCATACAACAAAACCTCCGGCTTGGGTGATGCAGGCGGGGCGGATTCAGGCAGCGGGGGCGTTACCGACGGCGGTTTTGAATCAGCGCCACACCCGATGAAAGCAGTCCATGCAATTATTACAAATATGGGAGAAAACAAACTTGATCTCATTGTGGAATAATTGAAGTGAACAATATGGCAACTTGTCAAATGAAAGAATACACCGTGCCGGGGGCGATTGCC
>CAYVPM010000204.1:0-5865 GCA_964453475.1 uncultured Saprospiraceae bacterium
CTTCGATCGTGGCATTTTCCACGTGTTCCGGCACCAGGCCGATCACCGGCCAGCGGTAGGGGTGCTGTTGGAACATCATTTCCGAGAGGTGGTGCCAGGAATCGCCGTAAGGCTCGTTGAGGCAGGTTTCCTTGAACTCTTCCACGACCACCTTGCGCTGCACGTCCAGCGCTCTTTTGGTAATGCTGAGGGCCAACATGCGGTCGCTTTCGAGCCAGAGGGCTGTTTCCAGGTTGTCGGCCGGAAGTATTTCGTAAAATGTAGTATAGTCGTTGGTGGTGAAGGCGTTGTTCTCGCCGCCGGCGTGTTGCAGGGGGTCGTCAAAGTCCGGCACGTTTTTACTGCCCGCGAACATCAGGTGCTCGAACAGGTGCGCAAACCCGGTCTTTTCGGCGCGCTCGTCGCGGGAGCCCACATAATAGGTCACGTTGACGGCGACGAGGGGTGTGCTTTTGTCTTCGTGCACGAGCACGCGCAGGCCATTGGGGAGGATTGTTCGGGTGAAGTTGACCATGTGTCCGGAGTGGGTTACCCGCCTTCGCCAAGGCTATGGCGGGTAGCTAATAAGATAGGCTGTTGGTAATATTGAGGCGTTGTTGAAATACTGGGCTTCGCTGATGGTTTAGGAAAGCAGCTGCGAAGATATGGAAGCCGGGCTTTTTGCATGCTGTTTTCATTGGGCGTTGCCCAATGTTATTGAATTCGCCCTTTCAGGACTGTTTCGGGGATGAAAGGATTGAAAAAAGTGGCTATACTCGGTTTTATACGTCACCTATGAGATGTTTTCGCACAGATTTTACGCAGAAAAAAAACGCACAGATTCTACACAGATTTTTCTGCGTAAAATCTGTGCAACCGAATCAGTGTAAAATCTGTGCGAAATAAAAATCAAACGAAATGCAAGATGTAACTGGGTATAGTTGCCCAAATAAAAAGCGCTCGGCGATCAATACCGGGCGCTTTCAGCAATTGAATTGGGACGGCTTTGGAGTTATTGTATCTTTAATAACGGCCGCCTTCCTGGGCCAAATTAAGCTTCCTTCAGGGCTTTTCCGCCAAAAACTAGGAGCAGGAGCAGGAGACAAGTTAGGATAACCATAGGATTAAACTTTTTGAAGTGAAAAAATTTTGTGCATCAATAACCAATCGGTTTAGTACAAAAACGAGGCCAACTATTGTTTTCGTTCTTTGATGTCCAAAATTAAATTGTCGTTAACAGACACTACTCCCTTTCTTTCCTGAAAACGCTGCGCTGGAGCAACCAGCCCAGGCCCATGACGATGCCGCAGCCCAAGGGGTTGTACCAGAGATAGGCATCTTTGCTGATCCCAAAAAACATGATCAGCACCACGATCTCCGAAACAATGGCAGCGGCAAACACGGCCTTTCCGCCTACCGTTTTCATGAAAAACGCTGTAAAAAACACGCCGAGTATGGTGCCGTAAAACAGCGAACCTATCATATTGACCGCCTGGATCAGGTTTTCTGACAACGCGGCGAAAATGGCAAACAACACGATAAAAACACCCCAAAGCGCCACCGCCCATTTCGAAACGAGCAGGTAATGCGCATCGGAGCGGCCGGGCGCCAGCGAACGCCGGTAAATATCGGAGACGGAAGTTGCAGCCAATGCGCTGAGCTCCGAGGCCGTGGTGCTCCACGAGGCGCAAAATATCATGGCCAGTATCAAGCCTATCAGGCCCTTGGGTATGTGGCCAAGCACAAAATTGATGAACACATAATCCTTGTCTTTGATGTCAGCCTTGGGGTTCACTTCCGAAATCAGGGTTGCCGCCTGCGCGCGAAGCTCATTGCGCCGCTTTTCCAGCGATTGCAAATCGGCCATGCGGGCATTTATCTGCACTTCGTCCTTGGACACCTGCGCCTGGGTCAAGCCCTCCAGCACGGCAGCCTTTTGGGCAAACAACTGGCTGTCATCAGCTTCCAGTTTCTGATAAACAATTTCCTGTGGCGTGCCCTTCAGCATGGCCAAATTGGCCTGGTTGAAGTGCAAGGGCGGCTGGTTGAACTGAAAAAAGACCCATACCATCACCCCGACGGCCAATACCAGGAACTGCATCGGGATTTTTATCAACCCGTTGAAGAGCAGACCGATGCGGCTCTCCCGCAGCGTTTTCCCGGAAAGGTAGCGGCCTACCTGACTCTGATCGGTACCGAAATAGGAGAGGAACAAAAAGGTGGCGCCCAGCACGCCCGACCATACATTGTAGCGGTCGGTCCAGCTGAAGCCCCAGTCGATCACTTTGGTTTTGCCGCCCGCGCCCGCTATTTGCCAGGCTTCTGATATGCCCACCCCTGCAGGCAAATTGTACATGATCAGCACAAATGCCAGTATGATGCCGCTGAGTGCGACCGTCATCTGCAATTCCTGGGTGCGGCTGACGGCTGCGCTTCCGCCGGAAATCGTGTAAAAAACCACGAATACGGCCATGAAAAAGTTGGTCAGGGCCAGGTTCCAGCCGAACACGGCGCAAAGGATGATGCTCGGCGCCAAAATGCTGATGGCAGCGGCCATGCCCCGCTGAATTAGGAACAATACCGCCGTAAGGCTCCGTATCCTAAGGTCGAAACGCTGTTCCAGGTATTCATAAGCCGTGGTGACCCGCAATTTGTAATAAATGGGCAACACAAAATAAGCCAGGATCACCATCGCGATGGGCAGCCCGAAATAAAACTGCACAAACTGCATCCCATCGGCAAAAGCCTGGCCAGGGGTACTCAAAAATGTGACGGCACTTGCCTGCGTCGCCATGATGCTCAACCCGATGGTCAACCAGGGCAAATCACGCTTTCCCGCAAGAAAATCATCACTGTCGGCAACGGAATTGCGGCTCCGCCAAACGCCATATAAAACAATTAAACCCAGGGTACTTGCAAGCACAAACCAATCGAGAAGATGCATATTTTTACGGTGGACGGTTGACGGTGGACGGTTGATGGTTTTGCTGCGTGGGGCAGCGGATGGCCGGCTGATGTTATTCCATAGATGAATATATAATGGCGCCGACGGCGATGATGAAGAAAAGCCAGGCCCAGATGCTGAGGCTGTTTTCGCGCCAGACGTTGAACAGCTTTTCCATGATGTTGCGCCAGTCGAGTTCCTTGCCGCGGTAAACGCTGGCCGGTTCGTGCACCAACATAAAGTAGCGGCGGAGGCCTTTGCGCAACTGGTCGCCGTGTTTGGTCAGCACCATAAAGTCTACATTGAGGAAGCGGACGTCAAAAAGTTCGTTTCGGCCGCCAATTTCAATCACCAGGCTGTTGTATTCGCCTAGTTGCTTCCATTCGCCTTTCATCAGGTTGCCGTCGATGGAAAGCATGTACTCTCCGCCCGGGTTGAAAATATGCAGGATGGCCTCGTGGAAGCCTTCCTCATGCCGCACTTCTTTCCAGCGTTTGGCCAGCCAAAATGGCGTTTCGCGCAGGTCTTCACGGTAAGGCCCAACTTTGGGCAAGATGAAATCGAGGTGCGCATCCATGTCGCCGAGGTCTTTCGGCAGGTCGGGGCTGAATGCTCTTGATATTTCTCCAATAATGTTCATGGGTCACAAGCGAGTGAATGTGGGGTAAAAATCGGTAAAAGGCTGGCAATACAGCGCTTAAATTGATTTTCATTGCAAAACAGCATAAATTTTGCAAATTTGCAGGTATGAAACACCTCGTTTTAGACAAAGGCCGCCGACTTGCGGTTCATTTTCAGGGTAAAAAGATGAAGGCCCCCTCGATCCCCCTGGTACTGCTGCACGGCTTTTGCGAAGATGCCTCGCTCTGGGATGGCCTTTTGCCCGCGCTTTCCGACATCCCAATACTGGCCATCGACCTGCCAGGCTTTGGAGGTTCGGATCTACCCCTATCTCCCGACATGGCTGCCTACGCAGCGGCGGTGCTTGCTGCGCTGGACGCCCTTGAAATAGAGCGCTGCATATTGGCGGGACATTCCCTGGGTGGTTACGTAGCCCTGGAGTTTGTAGCCAGCCATGCCCAGCGCCTGGCAGGTCTGGGCTTGATCCACTCCCATCCCTTCCCCGACGACGAAGCCCGCAAAACCGCCCGAATGAGGGGCATAGATATGCTGCGCTCCGGAAAGCGCGACCTGTATGTGTCCCAGCTATTCCCGAATCTTTTTGCGCCCACATTTGCACAAGCGCAGCCTGGTACGGTACAAGCCATGATCGAAAAGGGTAAACAGCAACCCGTTGAAGGGATTGTGGCGGCGCTTCAGGCGATGATGGATCGGGATGATCACCAGGAAACGCTGAAAAATGTTCCATGCCCGGTGCTGTTCATCTTGGGCGCCGAAGATGGATTGGTGCCCGTCGCGCAAGGCCTGAAAGCAGCTTTGTTGCCGGATATGGCACAGGTGGAGGTGTTGGATGGGGTGGGGCACATGGGGATGTTTGAAGCGCCTGGCGCAACTGCCCAGGCGATGTTGCAATTTTATCAGAGGCTGTCACGCAGCTGAGGCATGGTTGACGTTGAGGCCGCTGCTTTTACGCATACCGCACCCTCGGATCCGCCCAGGCGTACAGTATGTCTGCAACAAGGTTTCCCAAAATAGTCATCACCGCAGCAGCCAACAGGATGGCGGAGAGAACAGGCAAGTCCTGTACTAAAAAAGCTTCTTGCGCTTTATGGCCCATGCCGGGGAAATTGAACAGGGTTTCTATGACCAGGGAGCCGGTAAACATGGCTGGAAACACAGCGCCAAAAATGGTAATGATGGGGAACAAGGCATTGCGGAAAGCATGTGTCCAATAAACGTCTTCTTCCCGCACACCTTTTGCCCTGGCAGTCCTGATATAATCCTGCCCCAGGGTTTCGACCATACCCCCGCGCATTTGGATGGAAATGATCGCCAGGGCATACAGGGTCAGCACCAAAATTGGCAGCACAAACTTGGGCAATTTATTGCTGAACCAGTCGCCAAAGGCTTCGCTGTTCATGTTCCAGGCATCGGAAATATCCAGATAGGGATTGGCAATGAGCGGCTTGCCGAACAGGTTGCTGCCAAATAATATAACCAACAGCCCGCCAACCCAAAATACGGGCATCGAGGTAATGAAAACCAGGGCCCTTTGTGCCCAGCGGTCGAATGCCTGGCCTTTCCGCCGCGCCATTTCAACCCCCAGCGGGATGGATATGAGATAGGCAAACAGGATGGCCAAAGCGTTTATGGACATGGAGGCAAACAAAGCGGGCTTGAGTTCTGTCCAAACCGGTTGTTGTTTCTTGGTCAAGCCCCAGTTCCCGCTCAGAAAACCGACGAGCCAATGGTGGTACTGGTTGTGAAGTCCGTACCAGTGAATGGCGGGCGTAACCAATTTCCCCTGCAATATATCCCCACAAACCGCTTCGGTTTTCGATTTAAGGGTATCCATCCGGTTGCGGAGCGGTGCCGGCACCGGATGGATGGTATTACAAATGCTGTCGGCCCGATGGAAACTGGATTTTAAATTGTCCAACAGGTCTATGGTCGTCAAATCGAGCAGCGCCATTTCAAAATACGGCCTTTGCGAGAAAGTGTCCGGGAGTTTGGCATGAAAAGCCTCAAGCGTTTCATTGACAGCGCGCTCAAAATCACGGGTGGCAGGCCAGTTTCCATTTTGCCCGATGAGCCTGGAAAGTCGTTCCCTGCGGTCAAGGGGGTATATTTTCCACAGCGTATCGGGATATGCGGCTGTGCTGAGGCTGGCGTAAAAAAGCGGCTTGTCCAACCCGAATGCTGCAGCTTTACGTCTGTAATTATCCTCATACCGTTTTGGACCCACCTGGGTCAGCATTTCCTCCCCCAAGCTGACTGCAACCGGGTCGCCAGGTGCGCACTTTCCCAGTCCAAACACTGCC
>CAYVPM010000205.1:0-5854 GCA_964453475.1 uncultured Saprospiraceae bacterium
TGGCCAAGAAAATCGAATGAAGGTGCAAGCATTAAAAATGCCTGCACTTTGCCCCGACAAATTATTGCGGTTTACGCTCGTATTGGCAGCAGCCGTGCAGGTTTTTGTAGGCCGTATCATCGCCGCTCAACAAATCGGTGTCGTAGCCAGCTTTGGCGATTGCCTGGTGTACTTGTTTGACACTTGTTTTGTTTGGATCGAACACTACGCTGAACTGGTGCGTATCCACGTTCCAGTTGGCGCTTTGAACACCTTCAAGCCCTTTGGCAGCTTTTTCGATGGTTTTTTTGCACATCCCGCAGTTGCCCCAAACCTTGAATTCAGCGCTTTCTTTGGAAGCTGCGCCTCCGGCCGTTTTTTTCACCATTACGGTTGTTGGTTGCGTCGTCGTCGTAGCATTGGCTTCTACTGCTTCATGGTCTTCGTGTGCGCTTGCTTCTGCTTTGCCGTTGTCGCATGTGGCCGCCTTTGCTGTGCCTTTGGCGCAGCAAGCTTTTCCCTCTTTTTGAGCGCCGGCAGCGCAGCAGGCCTTTTTAGGCGCCTCGGACGCTGGCGTTGTGGTAGTGGTTTCTTGTGAAAATGCACCTTGGCTCGCAAGAGCCGCGAAACAAATTACTATGAGATTTTTCATGTTTTTAAAATTAAAATGTGGTGGAAAATTAATGAAAATAGTTTTCGGGGATTGGTTTTTTAATGATTGTGGCCGTCATGACTCTGGCCGTCATGGCTGTGGCCCTCAGTGCCAGCATTTACTTTTATCACAAAATCGGCTGTGTGCACTTTGCCGTTTGTTTGAAATTGGAGCCAGCCGCGGTACATGCCTGGCTTGGCAAAAGTGGTGTGTATGTCCAGTTTGCCACCTTCTGCAGATGGGTGGGTATGCACGAATTCTTTGGAACCTACTTCTACCAAAACAAGGTGGGCTTTCTCTCCCAGGTAGTTTTCAAAAGTGGCGGGGTCAACAACTTTTCCGCCCTGCTTGATGGTCACTGGTATGTGTTGATGATCGCCGGTACTGAAGCCTTTGGCATCGTGTCCGCCCTCCAATGTCAAGGTGTAGCCGTCGACTGTGGTGCTCATTTTTGGCTGGGTGTAGGCCACTGTTTTAGCTGGTGTACCACTTACATTGAATTCCCGTTTGTTGACCTGGTTCAGGCCGCCCAGGGGCTTGTAATCTGCGAATGCCCAATATTTGCCACCCGCTTCAAAACGCGTTTCGTTTTGCCCACGGCCGTTGGTAAAATTGTCGCCCTTGCCCAACACCTTGATGTCATAACTTCCACTGGCGCTGTATTCCGGGTGGATATGGTCGAACCAGGAAAGGTCGTCGCTGACCAAAATGAGGTGCATTTTTTTCTCGTGTACCAGGTCGAGGGGTACAGGGGTGCTTTCATTGCCTTTGATTTTAGGCGTAATAGAGAGCGAGCCCAGCTTTCCCGCTTCCAACTGGGCTGGGGAGAACGCAAAGTCTGCAAAATATTCTGCGCTGTTGGCCGCTACTTCCGCTTTCATGGGCTCCAGGTCCATGTGGCAGACCGGGCAGGCGCCTGGCTGATCGTAGGTTTTGCCTTTCTCACAGTTCATCGGACAGATGTACTTGGTGCCGGGTGCTGCCATTTCGGTAGCAGCCGCGTGTTTTGAATGGTCGTTTTTGCAGGCAGAAAATGCCGCAAGGGACAAGGCGAGCGCCAGGCCCGCAATGATCATGTTTTTCATAAAATTTTGATTTTAAACCTGTTACTGTTGCGAATGGAGGCATGCGCAACGGAAAAATTGAAAATAATGTTGGAAAATGCGTGCTGCAGGTACAGGAGTAAAGGTGGCTTAAATCTCCATAAACGGAACCCTGGAAATATATACGAACCTGGAACCCGGAAAAGGGCAGGTGTACAGTTTCAAGAAACCTGTGAATTGCAGCGGAGTAGGCACACGCGTGGCTTGCGTGCTACTATGCCTTGATCTTTGGCGGTTGCCAAATGGAGAGATAAACGTCTTCGGGCATGTGCTGCGCGAAGTAGAAAGCCTGCTTTTTCAATGAATTGTTTTGCAGGCTTATAGGTTGAGAAAACTCGGTAATGTCAAAAGCCAGTGCAGCGCCTGGATGGCAAATCAGGCCACAGCCGGGGCAGTGGCAGTCTTTTCCACCTTCGTCACATGGGCAGCCAGCCTGCTGATCCGTCGCATTATTTTCGTCGCTTGAAACAGCGCCGTCCTTCGCACAGCAGGATTTTTGCTCCGTTTTTTTGTGGTATGCTTTTTCGTGATCGGCATTGTGTCCGCCACAAGCCCAGGCATTGTTCGCCGAAAGGGCAAACAAGCTAATCAGGGGGAACAAAAATTGGATACTATGTTGCATAATCAAGGCTACAAAGGTAGCGATTTTTTATGAAGAAATAGTAGAAAATAACCTTTCGTTTTGAAAAAAGCCTACCGTTTTTGGCACTTCATCAACCGCGCTTGCCGCCAAGTGTCCAGAATTTTCAGGTGCACAAAGTAGAGGCCATCCGGGGCCCCTTCCAAATTGATGTCCAGGTTTTCGTTTGGCGCCAATTCCCGGTGTTGGACAATTTTGCCATGTACATCCGTGACCATAAAGGCTTGAATAATTTCACCCCTGGTTTTTACGGATGCAATGCCATTGCCGGGATTGGGATAAATTTCAAAACTCAGTGGCAGTGCAGGTTCCTTGCTTGGGCTGCTTTGGGTTATCACGCCCCGGCGGTATAAAACCTTGTCGCTCGTTGGGTCGGCATACACGAGGTGGAAAACGCCGTTTCGGAAGTTTATAGCGGGGTATTGGAGGGTATGGGTTCCGTCTTTGAACAGGGTGCTTTGGCTAGGCAGAGCGTTTGATCCGCCGATGGAATAATGGAAGTAAATTTCCCTGCTTTTTTCCACAAATACCAGCCCGATGGTGTCGCCGCTTGCGGTAATATCGGCCTGGCTTTGGACGTTAGCGTCGAGTTGGGCAGGAAAGGCAATTTGGTCGCCAAACTGCATGGTTCCGGCGTGCAGGGTACTCATATATATCCGTCCTTTCCCGCTGGCGCCGCTGGTCCATACCGTCACCAGAGAGTCGCCCGCGCGTGCCATGCGCGGCCCGGCGATGGGGCAAAAATTCAGCACCCAATCAGTAGAATCCACATCAGTGGCAGTGTCGAAACTTGCTGCCAGGTCGGTGGAGCGGCTCACCCAGATATCGCGGCGATTCTGGTTGTTATTGCGGTAAATCATCCAAATAGAATCGCCGGAGGCAAGCATATCCGAGGTGCAACATTCACATACCATGCCGCCGGGTGATGGGGCATTGCCGATTACAGCATCCAAAAATGTTTGTCCGCCATCTGTGGAGCGCCTTACCTGGTATGTAGCGCCATTTTTTTCAAAGATATAACTGACCACCGGGTTTCCCGAGCCGTCGACGACAATGGATGCCAGGGTATTATAGCCGCCGGACACTGCCCCTTGCACCGTTACAGGCGGCTCAAAGCTTAGCCCGCCATCCGATGATTTAGACAACAAGATGCCTTGCTGGGAACTTTCAAACACGATGTATATTTTGTTCCCCGCTACTGCCACATCGTAGCCGCCAAAGCCGAACAAGGCAGGCTGGATGCTACTTTGAACCACGCTTACCGGAGTGCTGACACTGTTGTTCTCGTACCGAGCACACCAAATACGGGCAGGGTTGCCGCTGGTACCCCAGGTGACCAATGGGGTGCCGTCGCCCAAAAAAACGATCCTGGGTGCCGTGATGGGTAGCGTCGTGGAACTTATCACGATGGAGTCGGACCATTGCACCAGGGTTTGGGCGCTGAGCGCAAAAGTGCAGAGCCATGTTGCGGCGATTACCAATTTAAGTTTCATCATTATGAGTTTGATTATTGAGCAAATATACAATAACTACATGGAGCGCCATTTCAGCCGCAGGCTGTTGCTTACCACACTCACGGAGCTCAAAGCCATTGCCGCACCGGCAATCATTGGGTCGAGCAGGAAACCATTGAATGGATACAGCAGGCCGGCTGCAATAGGTATGCCGATGATGTTGTAAATAAAAGCCCAGAACAAGTTTTGGCGGATGGTGGTAACGGTGTGCCGCGACAAGCGGATGGCTTCCGGGATTTTGCGCAAGTCGCTGCTGATGAGGGTCATTTTGGCAACATCCATGGCGATGTCCGAACCTTTCCCCATGGCGATGCTCACATCGGCACGTGCCAGCGCCTGGCTGTCGTTGATGCCGTCGCCTACCATGGCCACGATTTTTCCTTGTGCTTGCAAACCCTGTACAAAAGCCTCCTTGTCTGCTGGTAACACCTCGGCCTTAAAGTTTTCGATGCCCATTTTTTCTGCCAAGGCTGCTGCTGTTTGGCGGTTGTCGCCCGTGAGCAAAAAGACTTCGATGCCCAGCTGCCGCAGTTCCCGCAAGGCTTCTACCGAACCAGGTTTTAGGGGGTCAGCTATGGCGGCAATGGCAAGCACTTGTTGCTGATTGGCGAAATAGATCACCGTTTTGGCTTCTGAAGACCAGGTCTGGGCTTCTTTTTTCAAGGTTTCAGCAATGGGCACTTTGTAGTCGGTCATCAGTGCCCAGTTCCCTGCCATAACCTTTTGGCCTTTGTATTCGGCGACAATCCCTTTCCCTGTAATACTTTCAAGGTTTTGCAGCGCCAGCGGCGGGTTATCGTTTTTCAGGTGCGTGACCACCGCATGCGCCAATGGGTGTTCCGAACTTGTTTCAAGGCTGAACAAGACTTGCTCCCATTCAGTTTTGGCCACGCCATCGTCCCAAAGCATGTTTTCAACCCTGGGTTTTCCTTCTGTAATGGTGCCGGTTTTGTCCAAAACGACAGCCTGAATACGGTGTGCCAATTCCAGACTTTCCGCGTCTTTGATCAAAATCCCGTGCTCGGCGCCTTTGCCGACCCCGACCATGATGGCCGTGGGGGTTGCCAGGCCCAGGGCACAAGGGCAAGCGATTACCAATACGGTTACCATTGCCAGCAAGCCCTGCGTCAGGCCGTTTGCACCGCCAAAAATCCACCAGGCGCCAAACGATGCCAGCGCAATCAGGATGACGATGGGTACAAAAATGCCCGCGATCCGGTCGACCAGTTTTTGAACAGGCGCTTTGGAACCTTGCGCTTCCTGCACCATCTTGATTATTTGCGCCAATAAAGTGTCGCCCCCGACCTTTTGGGCCACAAATTGAAAGCTCCCTTTTTGGTTGATCGTTCCGGCAAAAACGCGCTTGTTTGCAGTTTTGGCCACTGGAACCGGCTCGCCGCTCAACATGCTCTCGTCCACATAAGAACTGCCCGATTGCACGATGCCATCTACCGGGACTTTTTCACCGGGCTTTACCAGCAGCAGGTTGCCCACGCGCACCTGCGCGACCGGTATTTCCACGGTATGGCCGCCCTCGTGTACCAGGCTGACGGTTTTCGGTTGCAAGCCCATGAGCTTTTTTATGGCGGAAGAAGTGTTCGCTTTGGCGCGTTCCTCCAATAATTTACCCAGCAAAATAAAGGCGATCACGATTCCTGCCGCTTCAAAATAGACATGTGCATGCAAGCCTCTGCTGTGCCAAAACTCCGGGAAAAGGGTATTGAAAACGCTGAAGATGTAGGCGATGCCCGTGCTGAGCGCGACCAATGTGTCCATATTGGCCGAGCCGTGGCGGGCTTGTTTCCAGGCGTTGACAAAAAAAGAGCGCCCAAACCACAGCACCAAAGGGGTAGCCAGCGCCCAGAGCACATATTCTACCTTGGGCAGATCCATAAAGAACATGCCGAGAATACCGAGCGGGATTGCCAGGATGCCGGCCCATATCGTGCGGCGGCGCAGGCTTTGA
>CAYVPM010000206.1:0-4677 GCA_964453475.1 uncultured Saprospiraceae bacterium
TCGACATGTCGTCGCTGACGATCGGCCGCGGTGTGCGGCGCAGGGATTCGTAGCGCAGTGGTTTCGTCCATCACGCCATTAAAGGAAATGCGTGTACCCACTTTGGAGAACGCAGCTTTAAATCTGCCGCCAGCAAAGTCGAAGGCCGGGTTGGCGCCCCAAACGATGGCAACAGCTACCGAGCCGCCTTCCATTTCCGCGAGCAGGCGATCCATTTGGCGCTCATCACCCTGGCGCTGGTACGATACATTGGTAAAGTCAACGGTGGTGTTCAGGTTGCCGAGCAGGTCGTTGATCTTGTTGACGATCACTTGTTCCGCAACATTGTTGGAGGCGCATACAACCAGCGATTTACCTTTGGCTCTATTCAATTCTCCAGCGATCTTTTTCATGGCCACTGCAGCTTTGTCGTTTAGTTTCGGACCACCGGAGCCGCCAGAAAGCTCATTGTAAAGGGCAACGATAGCCGCACCCATTTCACTCGGCTTGATGAGCACGCGGTTGTCGGCATTAGAGCCTGTGAGCGACATGTGACTTTCCACCTGGTAGTGGCGCGACATTTTCGCGTTCTTTTTGCCGGCGACTTTCCGGTTCTTGGCATAAGCGCGGGCATATTCCAGCGGACTGATCCAGGTGCCCAGGAAGTCGGCGCCGAAAGAAACGATCACCTCGGCTGCATCGAATTTGTAGTTGGGGATAACTGCGGCGCCAAAACACTGCTCATTTGCCGCCAGCAAGGCTGCACTTGAAACAGGGTCATAAGTAGCAACTAAGGTGCTTGGGTATTTCGCCACAAACTCGGCCATTGCTTTTTTAGCGGTCGGGCTGAGGTTGGTATTGGAAATGATGCGAATATTTCCACCAGCAGCGAGCTTGGATTTTACTTCGCGGTCGAGGGCCACCCAGTCCATTTTTTCCACCTGTCCTTCTTTGACTTTTCCGGCGTATTTCAAGCGGCGGTTGTCGTACAGGCTAAGCACGGAAGCTTGAGCGCGGGCGCTGGTGCCACCTTTAGTGATGCTGCTGAGGGTATTGCCTTCGATCTTGATGGGGCGGCCTTCGCGGGTTTTTACGAGAACAGGGCAATAGTCGCCGCCGTTCACAAAGCTTGAGGCGAAGTAGTTGGCCACACCCGGCACGATTTCGTCGGGCTTGGTAACGTAGGGAATGGCTTTTTTAACGGGGATCTCACAAGAGGCCGCAATAGTAGCCGCTCCGAGACCAAAGCCCATCAACTTCAAGAAGTCGCGACGGCCTGTTTCCCATTTGCCATTGGTTTCGTCGATATTCTCCACGGAAAATTCGCGTTCTGCGGATTGCAGGAACGATTCTTCCCGGGTCAAATCTTCGGTGCTTACCCAAATACCGTTGTCGTGGTGCATAATTTGTTAATGATGAATTATGAATGATGAGCGATGAATTTTTTCATCTAATCATCTTCGCAATTGGATTTTATTGTTGTGAACAATGATCGACAAATGATGGTATGCATCATTCATCAATTATCATTCAATTTAATAGTGGCATTTTTGACATTCAAGGCCACCGATGTCGGCAACAAAGACTTTGTCCATTTCAGATTCGGGCTTTGCAACCTTCTTCTTGTGGAACTTGATGTATTCTTCGTTGTATTGCTTGTAGAAAGGATTGTCTTTGAATTTTACCTCGGTCTGGTTGTGGCAGCTGATGCACCAGCCCATACCCAGGGTGGAATATTGGTACACGACATCCATTTCTTCTATTTTGCCGTGACATTTCTGGCATTCCACTTTGCCAACAGATACGTGCTGGGCGTGGTTGAAGTAGGCGTGGTCGGGCAGGTTGTGGATGCGTACCCATTCGATTGGGCCCTGGATTTTTCCGTTGGTGTCGTCGCGCAGGGCTTTTACGATGCCCTCCCACTCGTTTTCGACAACGGTTTTCCCCGCATCGTCAATCGCCGTAAGGCTGTTGGCGGCGACGTATTCCTGGCGTATCCACTTTTTGTACAGTTCTTCGATCTGCTTTTCGCTCCAGTTGTCATAACCCGAAATGTACTGGTTGGTGGTTGGGTCGTAGCCAATGGAGGCAAAAATCTTGGTGATTTCCTTCGTGCCGGAGATGGTGCCTTTTTTGATGGCCGCGTGGCAGTTCATGCAGGTATTGGTCGCCGGAATGGAGGCGTGCTTTGAGCGGCGGGCAGTGTCGTGGCAGTATTGGCAATCGATCTTGTTGTCGCCAGCGTGAATTTTATGGCTGAAATTAATGGGCTGGTCGGGCTGGTAATTTTGCTCGCGTCCCAAAGCAACAGCATTGTCAACCGTTTTATAGCCAAAAATCAGGATCAGGGCGAAGACAAAGAAAGCGATCGCGCCTTTGGTGGTCAGGATATCCTTGATTGATTTTTCAACCGGAGGTAAGCCTTCACGTACCCGCGTTACGTTCTGGAGGTTGTTCACGATGCGCATGAGCGCGAACGCCAACAAGAGCAGCACGGATGCCAGGCCGATAAACATCCAGGGAAGGCCGGACTCCTCTGGCTTGGTATCAGTGCCAGGATCTGCCGTAACAACCGGGCCGCCCGGATCTTTCACATACAACAGGATGCTTTCGATTTGCTCATCGGTCAGGCCGGGGAAGGAGCTCATCAATACTGGCTTGTACTTTGCCCAAAGCTCGGTAGCGTAAGGGTGCCCTGTGGCGATGAGCGCCTGCGAATTGCGAATCCAGGAATAAAGGTCCTTGCGCGGGAAGGCAGACCAACGCTCTTCGACTCCGCCCAAGGCTGGGCCGGTGGAAGCGGTTTTCATGTCTTTTGCGTGACAAGAGGCGCAGTTGGCAGAAAAGAGTTCTTTGCCGGCTTCTTTAGTGGGCTCTGCAAGCAGCGAGAAGGATGTGGCAATTACAAGCGTGAAAACCCAACAAATGCGTTTCAGCAGCATATCAGCGGAATAGTTAATTTCTCAAAAAAAACACCTTGACTCGACGTTGAAAGATTGTCAGCGTTTTGTCAGGGCAAAGGTACGAATGGACGATTGTTAACAAAGAATGTTAAAAAATTAACTGCCTATTTAGATACTCTATAAATTCGGCTGCCTGGGTGGAGGTTAATAAACAGTTAAATTGTGGCGGCAAAGGTAGATAAGGGCGGCTCGTTTCCAAATCTATGAGAAAAAAAAATCCGGTCAGCAGCAATATTTGCCTACAGTTTTTTCTGCCTGAAGGAAGGCGCCTTCCAAAAACTTCCGGTTTTAATTCTCCTATAAGAGTAGTTGTAAAAGTTTTGTGAAAAAGAATCCCAATGAAAATTCCGGTTTGGGATTCCAGTTTTAGTCTTGTATAGCTGCAATTATTCAAAGGGTTTTGAATATTCATAAAGCTGATCCAACAAAACTTTTACCAAACTTTTCACCAATCCATTCTTATTTTATGAAACGTATTCTTCTTGTTTTTGCCCTGATTACAGGTACTATCGGTGCATTAAGCGCCCAGGTAGATGTCAAGGCCGGCCCTGTTGGTCTGTTGTTTAGAAATTTCAACCTTGGCATCGAATTCGGGGCGACGCCAAATGTTGGTATCGAGGTGACATCCGGCATCGATTGGAAAAAGCTGCCTTTGATCCCTGAAGAAAACCTTAGCGGAAGGTTATTCAAAGTGGGTTTGAACGGGCGCTATTATTTCAACCCCAACCAACACCGGTTGAGCGGCTTTTATACAGGTGTATATACCCGGTATGCCGGGGGTGAGTACGACTATATTGATCCGGAAACAAATGAACCGGGCTCATTCAGGGCTACCAGGGCGGCAGCCGGTTTTTTGCTCGGCGGTAAAATCGTTTCCAAAAACGGGAGGATCGTTTTTGACCTCGGGTTTGGTTTAGGCCGGCAGTTTATACACAAGTATGTCAATGCCGACGGCACCCAAACTGCTGATGTTTCAAAGCTCCCGTTCATTAACCTGGACATGCCGATCAACCTCAAAATCGGTTACCGCTTTGGTGGCGGCAGCAACTAACGCACAGGCGCGCACATCGGTATCGTGCCGTCTTTTTTCTTAAAAACAAGCATTTGCAGGGGCAGCTGGGTAAAACCTTCTGTCCCTTCTTTTACCTGGATAAATTGGTTGGGCTTCACGTCCTTTATTGTTTGTGTCAAACCGGTAGCAGGCCAGAAAATGGAAACTTCATCAATCATGGTTGCCTCCCCTACCCCAATCTCGCGGCGCAGCGGAGAACAGCCAAAACTGCCGCCGGAGTTTACCTCCCGGAACACCCTGCGCTCTTGACCGTTTTCTTTGAATTTCAGTGTCACCTTGGCACCAATGGCCGCGCGGTTGGATTTGCTGCCTTCCAGTTTGATGCAAATCCAATTATTGGCATTCTGGCCGGGGTTCAAGAGGAACGAACTGAAATATGCATCGCCCAGGTAAGCGCCGCCCATATCGACAAATATATCCTGATCGCCGTTGTTGTTCAGGTCAGCAAACGAAACGCCGTGCCCTTTTTGCAGGTTTCCTGCCCTTGCGGCCGTGGTGACGTCGGCAAAATCCTTGCCGCCCATGTTTTTGTAGAGCTTGTTCGGCACCAATGACTGGTAGTTGGGGTTGCCCGTTGCCATATAAAAATCCAGCCAGCCATCGTTGTCGATATCGCCGAAGTTTGCCGCCATGGCAAAAGCGATCTGGTTGAGGTGCATGGCG
>CAYVPM010000206.1:4687-5841 GCA_964453475.1 uncultured Saprospiraceae bacterium
GACTCATGTTTGTGAAGGTGCCGTTGCCGTTGTTGTGGTACAGATAGACCTTGCCCTCCTTGTCGCTGGAAGGGTTGAGTGCTTCCTTGGCGGCGTAGTAGGACAAAGTGCGCTTGAATTCATAATTGCAGGTAAAAATATCCAGGAACCCGTCGTTGTCGTAGTCAAAAAACCATGTGGGAAAGGTGGGCGACTTTTCGTTTGCAAAGCCTGCCTGGGCTGATACATCCTCAAAGCTTGGCTCCTTGCCTGCCACACCTTTATTACGCAGCAGAATTTTCTCCCCGCTGAGGCAAGACAAGTAGATATCAGCCCAGCCGTCGTTGTCGTAATCACCAGAGGTGACCCCCTTCACCATTTTGGTAATGTGAAACAGGCTGCCTGCAGTTGCAATGTTTTTAAAAGTGCCATCCCTGTTGCTAATATAAAACTCGCAGGGGTGCAGTTCATTTGGCCCGGCGCCCGTGGTTTCGTTGCCGATGAACAAATCCAGCCAGCCATCGTGGTTGAAATCGTTCCAGGTTGCGGTTTGAGTAGGCTGATAGCTGAGCAGGCCTGCGTCTATGGTAACATCCGTGAACGTACCGTCGCCGTTGTTTTGGAGCAGGGAATTGGGCTGTTCGCCAAAAATTGGCCCTTGCCAGCCGCCACGCAATACAAAAATATCCATCCAGCCATCGTTGTTGTAATCGGCTTGCAACAAATTGATGCCACCCGTGATGGCGCTCAAACCCGACTGTTTTGAAACGTTGCTGAAAGTGCCGTCCTTGTTGTTCTTGAAATAATGCATGGGCTCGTCCAGACCCCACCCTGAGCTGACGATGTCCAGATAGCCATCGTTGTTGAAATCCTCCACGATGACACCGCCGCCCAGGTTTTTCACCGCAAGGCCCAAGTCGCCGGCCATTTCCGTGAAAGGTTTGACGCTGACAGGGCTTGGGGCATCCAGGCCGGGGATTAGCCAGGTTTTGGGAACCTTGCCAGGGTACTCTCCAAGGGTCATGTAGGCGATATTCAAAAGCCAACGAGAGTCCAGGTCGGTGGGATTTTCCTTCAATGCTAATTGGTAAGCCTCTACTGCTTTCCTTGCGGCGGTCTTGTCCTGGTGGATTCCCGTGCCTTTGATGGGCATGATGCAGGCTTCGTCGCTGTGC
>CAYVPM010000207.1:0-5838 GCA_964453475.1 uncultured Saprospiraceae bacterium
ACATCGGCCAGGCCATTACAGCCAGGGTGCGGCACATCGCTTCCGGCAACTTCTGTACGGGCGATTTGACGGTGCAGGATGCCCTTGGTCCCGTTTTAAGCTGCCCCGACAAGTTTATTTTCTGCAATGAAAACCCGGAGCCTTCGGAAGTGGGTGGCCCAACGGCTACAGACAATTGCAGCCCCAGCAATGCCCTGAGCCTCCAATATTTCGACAACCAAACTGAACTCGGTTGCGGTGTTGTGCAAAACGGCTTCCCCGTGCTGAAACGCATCGATCGCAACTGGATCGTCACCGATGAGCACAACAATTCCAGCACCTGCGTCCAAAAAGTATGGCTGCGCCATATCCGCCCTACGGATGTGACTTACCCGCCCAACCTGAACAACATCACAGCGCCGGCACTCGCTTGCGGCAGCGACCCTAACGACCTGAGCCTGACCGGCGCTCCCAGCGTGGCTGGCATACCCCTGGATAATTCCATCGACTGCGAAATCGGCGTAGCCCATACCGATCAAATCATCAACAACTGCCCGCCAGCATCCTACACCGTGCTGCGCACCTGGACCATCATCGACTTTTGTACCTCCGGCATCAGCACCCGCATCCAGATCATCAAGGTGGAGGATAAAATCGCCCCCGTCATCACCCCGCCCGCCGACATCAGCATTGGCACCGATGGATTCACCTGCGGCGGCAGCCTGACCTTGCCCCAAGCCAGCGCCACCGACAATTGTTCCGCTTTCAACATCCTCCCTTCCTGGACTTACGGCAGCGGTTACGGCCCTTTTACGAACATACCCCTCGGCACGCATACCATCACCTACACCGCCACAGATGCCTGCAACAACACGTCGAGCGTCACCATGCGCGTCAGCGTGGAAGATACTACCCCACCCCAGGCAATATGCAGCTCGAGTTTGCAACTGGGCTTGACGGCCGGCGGCAGCGCTTTGCTGAACGCGTCCAGCCTGGGCCCGAACAGCACAGACAACTGCGGCCCTGTGGTGCTCACAGCCAAGCGCGACGAAGGCGCTTTCGAACCGCAAGTGTTGTTTTCCTGCGCCGATATTGGCCAGCCAGTTTTGGTGACGCTCCAGGTGACCGATGCCGTTGGGCTGGAGAATTTTTGTGAAACGGAGATCATCGTGCGCGATTTTCTGAAACCAAACATCCAGTGCCCGCCCGCGTTGACCTTGCATTGCTTGCAGGATTACAATGACCTGGTGCTCACAGGCACCGCTACAGCCAGCGACAATTGCAGCCTGCAAAGCATTGAATTTGTGGATATTACAAACCTGAACGCCTGCAACATCGGAAGCATCAGCCGGATATGGAAAGCTACTGATACGGAGAACAACCTAAAAAGCTGCACCCAAACCATCAGCCTGAACGCCATCAATACCACCACGGTGACTTTCCCGGCAAACTACCTGCTGAACGGATGCCCCGGTTCCGATGCGCTACTGCCAGATGCAACAGGCTGGCCGGTTCTCGGAGGACAAGCATGTTCCCAGCTTTCCATGGACTTCACCGACCAGCTTTTTACTGGCACGCCCCCGTTCTGCGCCCGTATCCTGCGCAGTTGGAAAGTGGTTGACCACTGTATTTACAACCCCAACGGCGGCAACGCCGGCATCTGGGAGCATACGCAAATCATCGATGTCATCGACAATACCGCGCCATACCTGGAAACGCCTGCAGACATTACCCTGATAGCCGACCCACTGGATTGCACGGCCAACCTCCTGCTCGACGACGTATTTACCAGCGATTGCAGCGTGGTGAGCGTATCGAACGACAGTCCCTTTGCCCAAACCAGCGGGCCGAATGCCTCGGGTGTTTATCCGGTTGGCCTTCATATTGTGCATTTTACAGCCAGCGATGCCTGTGGCAACAGCAGCAGCAAAAACTTCCGAATTACGGTTAAAGACGAAACCCCACCCACGGCGGTATGCCAGACAGGAATCGCATTGATCCTTCCGGTCAGCGGTTTTGTCGTGCCCGACCCATCCAGTTTTGGCATCGGCAGTTCCGACGCCTGTAGCCCTGTCAATAGTTTGACGTACAGCATCAGTCCCGACACCTTTACCTGCCAAACCATTGGTTTCCAGCCCCTTACACTCAGCGTCCAGGACAGTTCAGGCAACAGCGCTGTCTGCAACACTTTTGTGCTGATCAAAGACAATGATCACGTGTGCGGGGGCGGGGGCGTGACACTCGACGGCAGCATCCGCACGCCAACGGGCCTCCCGCTGCATAACGTACCAGTCATCATGACCCTGGGCGGCATTTCTGAAACACTGGATTGCGATACCACAGGCCATTTTGTTTTCGAGGATGTACCCATGGGCGATACCTGTACCATCCGCCCCTGGAACAACGCCAACTGGCTCAACGGGGTCACCACCTACGACCTGCTGCTCATCAGCAAACATATCCTGGGCATCGAGCCGCTCAATTCCCCCCTGAAAATGATCGCCGCCGATGCCAACCAATCCAATTCCATCACCACGTTCGACATCGTGCAGCTGCGCAAGGTGTTGCTGGGCATACTGGATTCCGTGCCGGGCAATACCTCCTGGCGCTTTATCGATTCCAACTTTGTCTTTGCAAATCCCTTCAATCCGTTCAGCGCTCCATTTCCCGAATCAATTACCTACAACGGCCTGAATGGCAACCAATTGGGCAACAATTTCAGCGCCTTGAAAATCGGCGACGTGAACAATTCCACCGACCCAGCCAATGCCAGAAGCCCGCAAGACACCTTGTTCCTGCAACTGGACAATCTGACCTGGAAGGCAGACGACAACATCGCCCTGCCGATCCACATTCCCGATTGGGGCAGCCTGTCTGGCTATCAGTTTGAACTGGAATTCGATGCGGAAAAAGTGCTGGTGGAAAGCATCGATTTCCCCAATCCGGCATTGTTGAACGAAAAAAACGCAGCGCTGCGCGACGGGAAGTGGCTTTCCCTGAGCTGGGACAATGCACTGGGCGGAGGCGAAGCTGCGGTGCCTGCCTGCGTACTGCACCTGCACGGGCTGGCAGCTTCAGATATTCATACTGCTGTAAAACTTTACCGAAAACGGTTGTCCCCCGAAGCATATACCCTCGGCGAAGAGGCCATCCATGCGCTCGCATTTGCTGGAAGTGCAGCAGCCACCGAAGCTTTTCCGGGCAGCTTGCAACTATTCCCCAATCCCAGTTCCGGGGCTTTTCAAATCGCCAATCCCCTAAAAAACGAAGCGGAACACTTGCGGGTATCGGATCAGATGGGGCGCGTTGTTTGGGCGCAAACCGGAGGATTTTCTGACCTCATTTCAATATCGCTCCAGGGTTTATTGCCTGGGGTGTACGGGGTGGAATTGATGGGAGGATCAACGGTTATGCGCGGGCGGGTGGTCTTGAAGTAGTGGTAGGCACCGTGTGATCGAGGTTTTACCCTTTTTCCGTTCAGGTGTTGAAAACCCAATTCCAAATTTTCGTACATCAGCTGTACAAATTCATCACTCATCATTCATCATTCCACCCAAAGCCCTAGCCTGCCCTACCCAATCTTCCTGAAACACCTTTCCTGGGCTGATGCCCAAGGCGCGGGCGAAGGCGATCACAGCGTCGTCGTCCCAGGAGCTGATTTGAGAGAAGGTGTGGATGCCGAGGGCGGTAAGCTTTTGTTCGGCGGCTGCGTTGATGCCTTTGATGGATTTTAGGTCGTCGGCGTGTTCAGGAGCCGCGGGGCCGCCTCGGCTGCTGCCGCGGGTGCCGGAGCGTTCAGCGTAGGTGGTGAGTTTTATGAGCTCGCGTTGCAGGGTTTCGATTTCTGCACGTGCGCCGTTGAGCTGTTCGTGGAGGGTATCGCGTTCGGTTTGCAAGGTATCGCGTTCGGTTTGCAGCATGATGGCCGACTGCTCGAATGCGGCCAGGCGCTGCTGCATCAGCTTGAAATCGCGGTAGATTGTTTCCCAGGCGGCCAGTTCCTGGCGCGCGCGTTCCACCTGGGCGCTAAGTTCGGTGTTTTTCTTGCGCAGGTTTTCGGCCAGCAGTTCCAGCGCTGCTACTTTTTGGGAAAAATGGGCGGCATTGGCTTCTGCCTTTTCGATGCGGGCATTGGCGACCTGGGTGTCGGGCATGAGGCTGGCGCGCTCGTTTTCAAGCCATTGTACTTGCCCTTGCAGGTGGCTCAGCTCCAGCGAGGCGCGGCGGAAATCAGCTTCGCGCAGGTCGTGCTGGTGTTTGATATGCGTGTACAAACGAGCCAGGGTGTTTTTTTCCTGCTCGATGCGCCCAAGCACTTCCCGTACTTCCTTTTCCAGGGTATTGGCACGCAAGGTCCAGCCGATGATGGTGCCGGATAGGGTGAAGATGGCCCACATCAACCAGAAAAAAATTGGATCCTGCAGTAAGTCACCCATTTATACTGTGATTTGCTTGATTTCTGTGATTGGCAATGATTGATTTTGAATTGATTACAAACACAGGCTTGCACAGCACTTGTGCGGCTTGAGCTATAATTGTTGATAGTTAATGCCCAAAAGTAGCAGAAAATGTGCCGTAATTCATCGTTTTTTGCGGCTCTATGTTCGTTGTGACAACTGAAGCGCAACAGAAACAAAGCCTAGCCGTTTTTTGAACGGTATTTCGTTTTTACGATACAAATATCTAAACTTTTTGATAATCAAGTACTTAGATTTTCGAACAAGGCTTTTATTAGCAAAAAAACAAGCACATCAAGGAGCTTTAGCCTTGGGCTACGCCCTCAAGAAAGGGTTGGAAAAATATGCGAGAACACCTCAAAATAATTGCGCAACGCCTGATTTTCAGCGCTTTTTTCATGGCCATAAGTTTTCAGGTGTCGTGGTGCCAGGCTGATTCCATCCAATCGGAGTGGCTGAAAATTGAAAGCATCCAAATTACGGGCAACAAAAAAACCAAGGCTGCGACTATTCTGCGGGAACTGGAGTTTGGCGTGGGCGATTCCCTGCTGCAGGCCGACCTCTACCCTGCCCTGGCGCGCAACCGGCTGCGGGTGCTAAACCTCAGCATCTTCGCCCGGGCGGAAATCATGGTCGCCGATACCAGCGCGGAAGGCAGCATTTCTTTGGTCATTCAGGTGACGGAAAGCTGGTATATAATCCCGGTGCCGCTTTTCTCGCTCGCCGACCGCAATTTCAACGTCTGGTGGGACGAGTTTAACCACTCCTTCAAGCGGGTGAACTATGGTATCGACTGGACGCAACTCAACCTTACCGGCCGCGCCGACGCCTTGAAAGCCAAGGCGCAATTTGGCTACACCAACCGCTACGAATTGCAATATCGGTCGCCAAGCCTCAACCGGGCCCGCACTTTGGGCTTTGAAACCAGTATTGCGTACAGCAGGGCCCATGAAATATCCTACAACACAGTTGGCAACAAACTGCTATTTCTGAAAATCCCGGAAAAGTGGCTGATCGAACAGCTTTTTATTTCCGGCACCATCACTTCCCGTCCGAAATATTTCACCACACAATCCCTCACGTTGGAATACCGCGACAACCGGATCGACGACACCATCGCCCGGAATTTCAACCCCGATTATTACTTGGGGGGCGCTTTGCGACAGCGGCATACGAGCGCCATTTACGGCATTACCATCGACCACAGAGATGCGCGGCCATATCCCCTGCGCGGCTGGCGAGCCATTGCGGAATTGCGCTGGAACGGATTGCTGCCCAGCGACGACCTGCATGTTGGCCGGCTGTATGGCCAGTTTGATCAATATTTTCCCGTAAAAAAATGGCTAAGTTTTGAAGCCATCCTTCGGGGGCGTTTCAGCTACCCGCGGCTAAAAATCCCCTG
>CAYVPM010000208.1:0-5831 GCA_964453475.1 uncultured Saprospiraceae bacterium
GCGCTGCAGTTTCCCAGGAACACCGTTAGAATATAGGTGGCCGATTGTGCGGGAACCTGTATGCTTTGGCCGGTTTGGCCATTGCTCCAGGAATATACATAATTGGCCCCTCCTGAACCGGCCTCGAGGGTGACAAGTTCGCCCGGGCAGGCAGACTGATCCAATCCTGCATCGGCATTGGGCAGCTGTACCATCGTTATCTTAACCAAAGTCCTTTCTGTGGATGGACAATTGCTTGCGGTGTCCCTTGTCATCGCCCAATAATCGCCGGGGCCTGGCGGGTTTTCAAAAGTAGGATCGCCTTGCAGCAATAAAGTTCCATTAAAAGGAGCATTGTACCAATCAACCGTGAAGCCAGGGGGAACCGTGACCGCCAACGTAGGCATAAGGGGCGTGCCAACGCATACCTGGTAATCACCCGATGATGTTGGTTTTGGGATAGTCAATGGGCATTCACAAAATTTAACCGGGGCTGACACCACATAATCACAACCCGTAGTAACAAACCTGGTTTTGATGGTTACCTGGATGCCTTCCGGGATATGACCGTAGGTATAGGAGCCATCTGGATTTAAGTTCAACACACCAATATTGGGAACAAACTCAATGTCATCCCCAGTAGCCGTAAACCGAATACCATAATGGGTGTAATTTGGCTCGCACACCTGCTCAATGATGTTAATGCTCGGGGTTGGGTATACAGTCAAGGTTAATTGGTCCGAAACGGTAGGGCAAACAGAGGGCTGTACCGGGAAAGCAGAAAGGGTAATGGTAACATTGCCATTTTGGAAGTTATTCGGAGGGGCGTATTGTGTGGCTGTCTGGAAACTCGAATTGGGTGAAAAAGTGCCCCCCAATGGCGTTGCACTCCAGGTTCCGCTGCCGGCGCTTCCTCCAATATTTCCGCTGAGGTTCAATACTTCATCGGAGCAGATAGTAGCATTTTGACCGGCATTAGCAGTTGCCGGAAGATCCACTTTCAATGTAACCGGAGTTCGGGCATTGCTGATACAATTGCCATTTTGCAGCAATTTTGCCTGCGCATAATAGGTCTTGGTATCGGTTGCTGATACTGGTTTGAATTGCAGGTTGTTGCTCAAAACAGGCACACCGCCAAGGTCAACATCATACCAATCCACGGTTTCAGCAACAGGATTACTCACAGTCACGGTCAGGAATGGGATGCTCCCACCCAAGCACATGGCCGGGTTGTTGGGATTTTGTGGGGCTGATGGCACCGTCGTGCATGTACATATTGGCGGCTGCACATCGAGCATTTTTGAACAGCCGTTGGCAGATGCCGTGATTTGAATGGGCGAAGTGATTGGGATTCCGACAAAGGAATAAGTACCATTCCCGTTATTGCTGGGCACAATGCTGGGCACTGAGCTCAACGTAGTGCTGCTGCTGGAAACAGTCACTTGATAAGTTTGCCAGGAGGCATCGCATTGTTTTTGTTCAACAGCCAAAACGGGTAATGGCTTGTATTGCAAGGTAACACTGGTTGAGTCAGCGCTTTCGCATTGGTTTAGCGGGTTATAGGTTTTTGCCCAATAAGTTCCTGCTAGGATTGTCGTCAGGTTAAGGGTGGGACTCCCCGGTTGAAGTTGTCCGTTCCGGTACCAGTTGGCAGACATGCCGGGCGGAACCATCACCGTTAGCGGCGGAATATTGGAGCTGCCTTCGCAGGGTTCCACCAATGGCATATTCGTAGAGGGTTTGGCCATGCTGGGGCAGCCACATTGCGGCGATTCAAGCATGGTGTCACGAACGCATGTTGTTGCATCTGACTCAAGGTGGATGGAAATGGGTTGCCCGTGCGTAATGCCGCTAATCTGATAATTGTCGCCACCCAAATTCACGACTGTATATGGAGTAGCGCTTACAATATTCGCATTGGTATTGAAAACTACCTTGTAGCTGCTAAGGTCTGAAGCGCAGGTTTTTTCCTGCAAATTGAATGCCGGCAATGGGTTTTGAGTGACGAGCACCGGAGTTCTTGCACTCGTGCACATGTTCAAGGTGTTGCGCGCCTGCGCCCAATAGGTGCCCGGCCCGGTGGATTGAAGACTTGGCCCTGTTCCGAGCTGTACGCCGCCAGCCATCTGGTTGTACCATTCTGCTACCTCTCCGTTGTTTACCGCAACCAGCAACATCGGCGGCATTTGACCGATGCAATAGCTTTTGTCGCCACTTGATTGGGGCGCGCCTACAAAGGAGCAATAACAAACCGGTGAGGTGACGATCTTGGTAGCGTTGCAGGTAGCGTTTGTAGCCGTAAGTGTCACATTGGTTCCCTTGGGGATATTATCAATGGTGAATGTACCGTTGGAAAATGTGACAGGGAAGCTGGGCGATGAGCTCAAATTGTTTCCGTTGGTCAGCGTAACTAAAATTTTGTATGTCAGTAAATTAGGGTTGCAAACTGTGTCTGTTGTAACAAAAACCGGCGCTGTGTTAACGGTCAGGGTAACGGGTGTCCGGAACTGACTTAAACAACCATTCTGCGTAGCCTCGGCGTAATAGGTTGTCGTCATGGAAGGCGGCGGCGAGGGCGTGAAACTGATGGACGCTGCGCCATTCAATGCCAGGCCTCCGCTTGCTTGCCCAAACCAGAAAACCCCAACGCCTGGTGGTTGCGTACCAACTGATATAGCGGGTGCAACGGCTTGTCCGGCGCACATTTGAGCCCCAAAAGCTGGCAAGGGCTGGTTCGGCCTGGGCATTACCGTAATAAGTTGTGCATCAACGCTGGTTATGAAGCAGTACTTATTGGTGATGGTGACCGAATAGGTTGTGTTGTTGTTGGGCGAAACCGTGATGGCGTTTGTCGTGGCGCCCGTACTCCATAAATAGTTGTACAGGTCAGTATAAGGAGCGCCGACATCTGCCGTCAACGTAGCGGAACTGCCTTGGCAAATGCTTGTATTGCTGGCCAGGATGTTTACAGCCTGCGGGATTAAGCATTGGCCTTGCTGTTCTATTTGCACAAATTGACGGTACAAATCAGGTGCATCCGGCGAGTAGAAATGGAGGATCGTTGACCTCGGTGTCACATCTGGATTTTCTGAAAAAGTCAGGGTGAGCAGTTTGGAAGTTCCAGCATTGGTGGGGCTTGCGCTTAACCATCCTACGGCAGGTGATTCTTCTACAACCCAGTTTTGGTTGGAAACAAACCGGAAGGGCAAGGCGATCGCATCAGGCCCGGTTCGCAAAAATGAAGTCTCTGCCCCGAAATTCACAACGGCAATTTCTGTAAGTTTGGTAATCAGGCTAAACCCTCCAGGCCTGAATTTCAAGGAGTCGGTAACGCCGCCACCGGATACCGGCGCAAATTTTGGTAGGAATTGCTTGAATTTGCGCTGGTCATCAATCGTTTGGTGCGCAAAAACAAAAAAAGTATCACCTTGTATGTAAGAGCACTTTTCAGTGTCGCTGGTATCATCGCCGCGAAGGGTGAAATCAAGGGGCTGGGTAGAATTATGCCAATACAAACTAGACTCTATATTCCCTTTCAAGGCGCTGTTTGTATTTCGAAAATAGAAACTGAAATAATCGCTTGGTGTATAAGCCGGATTGTAGGCTAATTTGACAAGGTGGGAGGGGGATACAAGGTCCGTTGGACAAAAAACACCAATGGACGAAATCATGTTTGTAAAGGTCACCTGATCCAAAAATGGTGAATATTGGCTGCAATTCAGGCTGAGTGTGTAGCCTGTACTGCCGGAATTGAGCGCCTTGTCGACGACTAGATAATAGGAACCTTCCGACAGGGTAGCAGTTAATACAGCCCCCGGATTGAACGTGGTGTTTTCAGCATATCCGAGGCAGTTTTCCCCACAAAGAAACGAATATAAAAAGACCCCCATCGGTGCCGGGGTTCCGCCTGTTGCCGTGAGGTTTATGGTTACATTGCTCGGCTGCGTCAGGGTGAATTTGTAAAAATCCTCGCCGCCAACATACGTGCGGGTACCGTTGTAGCAGGCATTGTAGGCAGGCGATGTGGCCGTGAATTTGGGGTTGGGCGACCCTGAAATACTAGCCGTAATGTTTTGACCACAGGTGATCAATGGTGGATTGGAGTCGCAATCGCCGTTTGGGATTACATTGAGGTTGGAATATGTTTCTCCTTTTATCCCGGTGATGACGATGTAATAAAAGTCTGCACAACCATTTATTGGGACTACGGTTGAGGAACCTGAACCAAGCGTGGCCCAACAAACTTCTCCGTCAATGCAGGCAGAATTATCGGGGGGGCCACCGGTTTGATGCTGCCCGCCACCAAATTGAACATCAAAAGTGCTACAGACAAAAACAAAGCCCCTGACATTGGCATTGTTGTTATCATCAAAGCCCACCCCGATGATGTCGGCATCTTGCCTGGAAAACACAAAGATATCGGCATACAGGTTCAAGGGGACATTGCCGCCATAGGCGTTTTTGACACAAGTCCAATTCGCCAGGGCTGTTGGCGCCCGGTCAGAAGCGGTAAATGTTCCGGAATAGTTGTCGCCACGGTAGATAAGCTTCCCGGCAAAATCACAAACATTCGTGCATACCCCGATTTCATCATCGGTAAAAAGTTGGCACCTTGCGGTTGAAGGGTTTACAACAGTGGTGCCGTTTTCAATGCAAACAGTATTGAGCTCTGTTGTTACAAAGCAGGGGCTAAGGGTGGTTCTAAGGCAAATATCGTCAACCCGGTAATTATAATTGACAAAATGCGCGTCAAAATTGATGCCCTCTAATCTTGCCTGGTTGCCGCTGCTCCCAATGTTAAACGCCCAGGAGTGGACAAATTCGCCATCAATCCATAAATCAGCCCGGTTTTGATCTATATCGATTATTTGCACTACGTTGGTCCAGGCGCCATTGGCATACTTGAACGTAGCAACATTTGTCGTTGAAAGTCCCAATCTCAAATACCCGTTTCCATCCGAATTGAATATCACGCGGTAAGCGGTATTGGAATTGTTGCCACTGGCATCTGGGAATTGATGCATGACATAATAATTGCCAATTTTGCCTGTTTCTACAAACATTTTGAAAGATAGGCGGTAACGCCCGAGGGTCCAGCCACCGAAATTCATCAATACATCGCTTTCGTGTGTGCCGACTTTTTCACACCGCAGGTACTTACCGGATGCATCACTTTTCACAACGCCATCTGCCACCCCATTCGACCATTTTTGCCAACGAACCGAACGGGCTGAAATGGAATCGTTGTTGGCATAGGTTTCAAAGTTTTCGCAAGCCATCAAACGACCAACACTGGTGGATTCGATACAATTGCAGGTGCAGAACATTTGAATATTGAAGCTGCCTTGCGAACCATTAAATCCATCTACCACCAACCAATAGGTGCCTTGAGTCAAATATGCTTCCACAGACTCAAAATTGGTCGTCCCGGCGCTTCCGGTTATACAGACAGCGGGAGAACAGGAAGATAAAAGATAAATGTCCAAATCTGCTCCTGCGGTTAATATTTTCAGGGAAATATTGACTTCTGTGGCACTTGTCAAAGTGAACCTGTAAAGCCTGTCGGGGGCATTGTAGGCCGTAGAGCCAAAACCTACGGTACAACTCGAGTAGGAGCTCGTGAAAAAATTGCTCGTCTGGCCAACGGTTGTCTGGTTGCTTATGAGCTGTCCGCAGGAAATGGTATTAGGACTGTTGCAGGGTTGTTCCACCTCATTAGACGGCGAATCTTGTAGAGGTCCAATTTCAAATTGTGCCTGGGCAAGCTTTTCCGGGGTTGGGGTTATTAAATCCTGGGCAAAAGCGAATGGGACTGCCAACAAACTTGAAAACAGCAGGGTAAAAATAGGTTT
>CAYVPM010000209.1:0-5806 GCA_964453475.1 uncultured Saprospiraceae bacterium
CAACGGGCAATACCTGGACGCCCGACTACAACAACTGGACCTTTACTGCTGAAGTGACCATTGTCGATCCTTACGGCATGGAATTGGAAAACATGGATGCCCTGAAACGGTATTCTGCAGCGATTTATGGTTTCAACCACACATTGCCCGCTGCGGTTTCCGCCAACGCCCGCTACCGGGAAGTTGGCTTCGACAGTTTTGAAGATTACGATGCCTGTAACTGCAGCGACGACCATTTCAGCTTTGAATCGGTGCAACCAGTGATAACAGAAAAAGAGTCGCACTCGGGCCGCCGGAGCATCGTATTACAGCCAGGCGCCGCCGTGGAGATCAGGAAAGTGGTAGAGCCCTGCCCCAAGGATATAAATGACCGTTGAAAAGTTGACAATACGCCCAAAAAAAATTACTGCAATGAAAAAAACAATGAAAATAGGGTTGCTCCTGGCTTGCTGCCTGGCAGTGGTTGCGCGCGCTTTTGCCCAAAACAATGCCACCTGCGCCTCCAGTAAAGTCTGGATTTATACCGGTCACGATAGACAAAACAATACCGGTTTGCCTGTTGGCCCCAACCTGAGCAGCCCTGATGTCAATTGGATTATAGTAGCCGACACAGACCCCAACACCAACGAGCCGCGCCCGGCATACGCCATCGAAAAGGCCTCCAGTTCCTGGAAAGACCCAATGCCCAAAACCCAATGGATAACGTCCTATCCTGAGGCCGCAAACGCAATAACGGGCGATTATTCGTTTGTTTACACGTTCTGTATGTCGTCCGTAGGCGCCAGTTCTTTCCTTTACCTCGACATTCGTTCGGACAACAAGTCGGATGTTTACCTGAACGGGAACTGGATTGGGAATACACCGACAAATGCGAGCTTTGGCAACGCAGTTCCGGTTGCCATTTCCACGAACAACCTCAGTTTTTTTGTTGCCGGTACAAATGAGTTGAAAATAGTGGATCACAACTCGGAATCGGTAAAAGGCATCAATGTCAGTGGCTATGTAGAAGGCAACCTGCTGGCACAAGTGCCACACTGTTGCGGCAATCCCAATAGTTTTATCACCGGCCTGAAATGGAATGACCTCAACGGCGACGGGATAATGCAAAGTAGCGAACCCGTGATGAGCGGATGGCAAATTCAGCTTTCCAACGGCCAAACGGCAGTTACGGACAACCACGGCTATTATTTTTTCCCTAGCCTGGAACCGGGAAGTTATACCGTTACCGAAATCCAGCAGCCGGGTTGGACATTGACACATCCAGGCACCGGCAATTATCAGATAACCCTAAACTCGCAGGAGGTAAATGATGGCAACAATTTTGGCAATAAATTGCTCCTGGGCGATTCCATCCCTTGTAAAGAGTGCATCGGTTCCTTTGCTCCCATACCAGGGGAAAAATATGTGCTCAGCGCCTGGGTGAAAGAAGCCAATTCCCTTGGGAAGACCACCTACACGGGCCCTCAGGTTATCCTGACCATGGAGCCATTCCCGTCTTTGCCGCCCATGACCGCCAAGGGACTGATCATCGACGGTTGGCAGCGTATCGAATCTGAATTCAGCGTGCCGCTTGGAACCACCGCCATCCGCATCAAACTCGCCAATGCCGGCACTAACGAGGTCTATTTCGACGACATCAGGGTTTCACCCTTCAATGCCAGCATGAAATCCTTTGCCTATGACCCCAATACGCTGCGCCTTATGGCAGAACTGGATGAACGGAACTACGCCACATTTTACGAGTACGACGAGCAAGGCGCCCTGATACGGGTAAAAAAAGAAACCGAACGCGGCGTAAAAACCATCAAGGAATCAGGCAACAATACCCAAATCAAACAATGATGAAAACACTTGTTTTGACATTGGTTTTACCCTTTTGCATAACAACTGCCCTGTTCTGCCAGGACAATATCGAAGGCATTAAATTGATCAATTATGCCTACGCCAACAATGAAAGGCTGAGCATGGACATAAGCTACAAGCTTTTCGACAGCTGGGATGCCAAACAACCTGCTTCTGTGGAAAAAGGCGCTTTGAAGCGCTCCGGTAAGTTGAGCTACACGAAAATAGGCCCGGTGGAAATGATCCGCAACCTGGATTATAACCTCATAGTCGACCATGAGGATAAAGCCATTACCATCTTGGCCATTTTCGAGGAGCTGCCCGATGTTGGCTACAGCAGCATACTAACGGGTATTGAAAAAACGGCCAGACACTGCAGCGCGATCAAACATGCCGATGTCGATAAAAACCGGGCGCACTACGAGCTTTTACTTCCCGATGGCATTTCCGAATATAAAAAAATAGTGCTGGAATACCATAAATCCACCCACTTGCTGAGCGGGATCTTCCTCTTCTACGCAAAGCCCCAGAAAATCACCGAAGAGCAAGCCCTGGAGCAACAACCACGCCTGGAGATTGTGTACTCAAATATCAATACCTACCCTGTTTTCGAACCAACAGACTTTACATACCAGCCGTACCTGAAAAAATCGGGCAATACATTCGTCTGCACCGACAAGTATCGGGCTTATGAGCTCATCGACAATTACAGCAAATTCTGAACCTGCAAACCAAATAAATCACCGCCTAAAACCCAAGGCTATGTCAACGATCTATCATAATTGCCGTCAATTGTTTTTTTTATGCCTGCTCAGCACGGCTTTCAATGCTGCGGGGGCCAACGAAAAATTCAACAGCAGGGTCAATTCACCTTTGCTGACAAACGGAACAACCCTTTCCGTTTTTGACGACAAATACAGCTATATGCTGGCAAATCCGAGCGCCTGGCCCAATGAATTTGCCCATAAAACGATTACAAACCGGGTGATATTGAGCGTAAACCAGGAAGCCGCGGCTTTTCAGGCCGTGGATTACACCGTTGATATGAACGTGATGATCACGTATTATGTCTGGTCGGGCGGCACATTTGTGGCTCAGCTCCCGGTATTCAGGCAGTTGAGCCTGCAATACCAGTTGGCTACCAGCTATGACGACAAAGCCATTTTTGAATTCGCCGGCGGCAATGCCATGACTGTTCAGGTGCTGTCCATGAGTGTAACATCGGCATCTGCCAACCCCACCCTGAACCTCTCCCTGGAAGCTGAAATTGACGTAGAGCGCTACTATGCCTTCAACCCCTCCTTTAGCCTCAATGGCCCACAGTTAGGCCACGATGCGCAATACGTGCCCACGCGTGGCGAACTTGAAATCTATTGGGATTTTATACCCGGCGCCGAAGAATACGACCTGGAATGGCTGCACATCAACAATTACGATGCTGCCGGAAACCACTTGCTTGCCAATCAAATCAAATTGGACGACCGCGAATTCCAGTTCAATAGCACCCGTATTTCTACCAGCAATACTGCCTTCCGCATCCCGCTGGTGTACGAACACGGCTTTATCGTTTACCGGGTGCGCGGAATTGGGTACTCAGCAGCGACCAATTTCGACCGGCGGGTGGAAGGCGCCTGGTCAGGCCCATCCAATTGCACCGGGATCAATGCCAAAGTCGCCTGTTATGCACCGCATTTTTATGAAAACAGCGGCCATGAAGAAGGCCTGAACTGGCAATACAGCGCCTCCTTCGCAGAAGAGGGGAAGCTAAAAGTTGTGGCCAACTACTTCGATGGTACGCAACGCAACCGACAGGTAGTGAGCCAGTTGAACAGCGAGGACAAAACCATTGTCGGGGAAACCTTCTTCGACCACCAGGGGCGGGGCGCCATACAAGCCCTGCCGGTGCCCTCCTTGAATCCGAAACTGGGCTTCCAGCCGGAATTCAACCTGAATACGGCACTCCTGCCGTACAACCGAAACAATTTTGACCTCGACCAAAACCCTGGCGCCTGCTTTGCCATCACCGACCCCATGGATCCTACCCTGCGGGGCGCATCCTATTATTATTCTGGTTCCAATACCGACAACAAAGCCCAGCAGGCTTACCTCCCCGATGCTAAGAAATACCCCTTCACCCAGGTAGAATACACCCCCGACAATACCGGCAGGATCAGGCGGCAAGGCGGCGTTGGCGCCGACCACCAGCTCAACAGCAACCGGGAGACCAAATATTTTTACGGCGTACCCTTTCAGGAAGAACTAGACCGGCTTTTCGGAAGCGAGGTCGGCGATGGGAAACACTACAAAAAGAATATGGTCATTGACCCCAACGAGCAGATCAGTGTGTCGTACCTCGACATGTCAGGGAAAGTGATCGCTACGGGCCTGACAGGCGTGGCGCCCCAGAACCTGCTCCCCTTGGGCAATACAACCGCGCCAATGACCATCGACTTGCTGAACAAAGCATTTCCTGCAGACAAGGGGTCAAAAAACACGCTGGATCCCGTCGCTGGAACTTTAAGCATGGACTACGAAATCCTGGTGGATTCCAAAGCAGAACGCGATTTTTTTTACGAAATGAAGGGCGCTTCTTTCCTGGAAAACTGCCAGGTTCAGCTCACACTCCCCGACAACAGCACTGTTACGGTGTCTGACCAGATTTGCTACAACTGCATTTTTGACCTGGAATACAGCCTGACCGATGAATGTGGGCTGGAATACATCTCCGGCGTTGGCGGGTCCGGCAATACCAAGACCGTGGTGGGCTCGGCGCTGCTCAACACCCTGAGGAATACCAATTTTTTGCCCAATACCTTTTGTGGCCAGTTGGCCCCTTCTTTCAATTCCAGCCTGAGCAGCGATGTTGCGCTCCAACCCTGGAAAACCAATAACGGCGCCGCGCCGGTACAACTGCCTGTCGGCAACTACAGCTTGCACAAAAAGTTGAAAGTCAACCGAGAAGCGCTCGACTTGTATGCCGACAACTACATCAAAAACAACAAATGCCTTTTAGACCTCGATTATTTCAAAAAATGGTCCATCGCCAACATCGATTTTTCGGGATGCAATATCAGTTGTGCTGAATGCGCCCAAAAACTGGGTGAATTTGACCTGTATGACGTGGACGTAACGCCGAGCTGCGACCCCTGCCTGACCAGGCCGGAATACGACGACCTTTTGGCGCGCTGCTTTGAAAACTGCAAGGACTCCAGCATTGTCTGCGCTTCGGCATTGGTGGCGTTGAAAGCCGACATGAGCCCCAATGGCCAGTATGGAGAAATTAGGCCCGGAAATACCGTTGTGAATGGCGTCATCATTTCTCCTTCTGGAAACATCAATCCGGCAGCTTTCCCTTTGTCTGTTTTCAACGAAACGAATGTACTGCCGCGAAAATCAAACTTCCCCAACAGCTCTTCTTTTGGCAGTGGCCAGGTTGCTCCAAACTGGAGGCACCCCTACGACCCGACGCGGGCAAGCAGCAGTCCGCAAGCATACCGCGAAGAAAATGGACAACTTTCTTATGTCCAGCTCAGCTTTGATGGCAGCACGAATTATGTTCCGGCAGTAGTGCCTTCCAAATTGGGAATGGTTATCAATTCCGGGGGCGGAAACTACAAAGTTGCCCCGCAGTACCTGGCCAATGTGGAAGACTTCCTGGATGCCTGGGAGCCAAGCTGGGCCGATGCCCTGGTGTTTTACCATCCGGAATATTGCTACTACGAGTTTTGCCTCGGCATAGAGCCCAGCCACCAGTTCGACGACGAATGGATGGCTGTCACGAAAGTAGCCGATTTTGCCCAGCTGCCCACCAGCACCCCCGCTAACCCGATGGCAAGCGACCCCTATTTCTCCATCATTGCGCCAATTGGAGACTTACAGGCGCCTGGCCTTTCCGCTGCGATGTCCTATTACATGGCCAATTATATTTCGGACGGCAGTACCACCTACTCCATGTTGGAGATGG
>CAYVPM010000210.1:0-5788 GCA_964453475.1 uncultured Saprospiraceae bacterium
CCTTGGGTCGAGTCATAAACAACGCCAATTTTTCCCTTATAAAAATCAGTAACTACAACGTCAACCCGGCTTCTTTTGCTCAATCGGCCCAATGGCACCGGCTGACAGACGCTAAAGACCTGGCCTTCGACCACGATGAAATCCTGCAAAGCTGCCTGCGCCGCTTGAAGCGGAAAGTGCGCACAGCCCCCCTCGGATTCGAATTGCTGCCACCAAAATTTACCCTCTCCGAACTGCAACAGCTCTACGATTCAGTACTCGACCTTCCGAAAAAGCTCGATAAACGAAATTTCAGGAAAAAAATCCTCTCCATGGGCATTCTCGTGGAATGCCGCGAAGTGCAGGAAGGGGTCGCCCACCGCCCTGCCAAACTCTACACCTTCGACCGCGACAAATACAAGCAGTTCCTTAACGAAGGTTATGTTTTTGATATATAGGTTTCATTTTAGGATGAGTTTTACTGTTTCCCGCTCCGTTCCCGCAATCGCTTCAATGAAATAAATGCCGGAAGGCCAGGTTTTCAGGTCGATGTAGCTAAGCCCGCTGTCGATGGTGGAAGTAGCCTGTAATTGGCCCAGGCCATTGTAGGCGCGCCAGTAGCCGCTTTTCCCGGGCCATTCTATTTTTGCCCAGTCTTTGGCGGGATTGGGGCTTATTTTTAAGGGCTGGATTTTGGGATCAGGATTATTTGTGTTGGTCGTGCAATTGATCATCGTCGTTTTGAACATGCTGAGGCCGCCACGGTAGTTGCCCACCACCATTTCAAGTATCCCGTCGTTGTCGAGGTCGGCCAAAGCCGGATGGCTGCGGTTGCCGGCGTCGATATTGCCCCATTTCAGGTCGGTGGCAAAAAAGGTGTCTTCCAGGTTTTCCGAGATGAAATAAGCCTCCAGGTGCCCGCTCTGGGTACCCGTCAGGAGGATGGGGCCATCGGGGCTTGGCACAATCACTGGCGCACAATAGCCCGCAAAATCCACAGGGGTTTTGGTATCTATCTGGCCGACCTTTCCAATTTCAGGCACTGCTGAATAAACCGGGCTGGTCGCAGTGCCTTTGTTTTTGAAAAAATTGACAAACCCGCTCCTTTCGCCAACCACCAAATCCATAAGTCCATCCTTATCCAGGTCGTACACAAACGGCGTGGACACTGAACCGACCACATCCATCAGCACCCACATCAGGTTGAAATCGCGCGAGAGGTTCATGGCTTCTCCCGGGCCTGCGCTGTTCCGGTAACAGTATATACCGCCGATATTGCTGCCTACAATCACATCCAGGGCGCCGTCGCTGTCGATATCACCGAAAGTGGGTGAAAAATCGTAGTCATTTGGCGCGAATTCCGACATGCCGAGCCAATCGCTGTCGGCCAGGGTGAATTGCGGGCTGCTGGGCGTACCGGTGTTCAGGAAAAGGTAAAGCCTGGCGTTGGTGGCCACCCCTGGCAGGTAGAACCCGTAATTGCCCACAACCAAATCGATGAGACCATCGCCGTTCACATCGGCAAAGGCAGGGTGCGCCACCGTGCCGAGGTCTATCATATCCTTGGTGAACAAACTCTTTTCTTTCAATTCAAAATGGTGGTTCGCTGAGGCTGTATTTTCGTAAAACCACACATTTTTTCGGTCTTCGCTGATGGTCGGGTTGTTAGGGCATGCCAACATGTCGTTTTTACCATCGTTGTTAATATCCAGGTAAAAGGCTGCCGGGTACACATTTAAATCAATGGGTGTATCGTAGGTTGGAAAATCGGTTTGTTGGCTGGTCATCCAGGCCATGGTGTTGCTGCCGCCGTTTTCCAGATAGTTTATGCAGGAATAGGAAATATCGCCCAACAAGACCTCCATGTCGCCATCGCCATCCTGGTCAAAGGTGGTTACGGTGGATCCAGGGTGCAAATTCCGGTCGTCGGCGATGCCGCCGAAACAGGGGGCGCAGCAATTGGGATTGGGCGCCAGATCGCAAAAACACTGTTGCAGGCCGCTTTCATAAAAACCGCCCCAACACTGCGTGGTGAGCTTAAACCGCATATCGGCAAGCCCCAGGCCCATCTCCACCGATTGGTTGTCGAGCAGCCACACATGCCCGCCCGCCGAAGCTTCGAAGGTCACGATATCCAGATCACCGTCGCCGTCGATATCGTCGATGGCGGGGATATCTCCCTTGTTGATCGGCAGGTTGTTCCAAAAATTACCGTCGGGATAGTACACATAAAGCGGGTCGCAAAAAGTGCAGCCCGGTTGCTGGAACAAATAGGTGCTGAACTTCAGTGTATTGCCATCGTAATAGCCTTTGTACACCTGTATTTCCTGCCGGCCGGCCGCAATGGAAGAAGTGAAAATATCGGCGGCGCCATCCTTGTCGAAATCGCGCATCATGACATAGTCAACCATTTCCGGGAAATAGCAGGAATATTCCGGGGCATAGGAATAATCCACGGTGTTCGGGGTGCCGTTGTTCAAAAAGGTCTGCACACTGTTGCCTGCACGGTCGAAAACCACCAGGTCCTGAATGCCGTCGTGGTTGAGGTCGGCAGCGGAGAATTGGGCGGCGTTCAAGCCACCGGCAAAGGGATATTTGAGGTCGTACCCGCTTACTTTCACCGGGTACGCCAGTTGCTCAAACATCTGGATTTGAGCGGTGATTATGTTGGGAAAAAATCCCAGCAGGAGGGCTGCTGCCCAGAGAATGCGCTTCATGGTTGCTGTGTTTTTATTGCGGAATGGCGGGTAAAGCTACGGGGGAATTTTGGGGTGAGCGCCGGAGAATTGGGGAGTGGGTCTGGTATTGGCGAAAAAATAATATCCCAAGAGGGCACGTCCTGGCGGGTGAATGCTGCGATTAGCACCTCTTTTCATACTACCTGCTTTTCTTTCACACAACGACACAAGGGAAGCTGTTTTGCCTAGTAGTGTTTCCTGTCGCTTTGGCTCCTGCCTTTATCTCGAGGTCGTCGTCGTGTGAAACAAAAATAAAAGTGACTATACCCATTTACACACGAAACGTTCGAGGTGTTTTCGCGCAGATTTTACACAGATTTAGTTGCACAGATGTTTCTGCGCAAAATCTGTGCAACTAAATCTGTGTAAAATCTGCGCGAAATAAAAATCAACCTGAACGCAAGGTGTAACTGGGTATAGTTGCCAAAATAAAATCAGTAAACCTCCATTGTCCATTCATGTCAAAATCCAATTTTCCCCCTCAATTCCCACATATTGCCGCGTTCTTTGCCCCAAATTTTCATCCGCATGCGATTTATCTTGCTATTTTTAACCTGTTGTTGCTGCCAGGTTAGCCTTTCTCAAAACTGCACCTTCGATTTCAGCAACGAAGGCTGGGCTGCTGATGGCGATGCCGTGAACAGCGCTGCAGTATGGCAAAACAGCGGCGGCAACCCGGGCGGCTATATCCGTACTGTGGACGGCTCCACGGGCGGTACCTGGTATTTTGTGGGGGGCAACAAGTTCAATGGTATCAAATGCGATGCCTACGGGCGTTTCCTCCGTTACGACCAATTCGCCAGCAACAACTCCAACCCCAGCGCCAACCGCCCCGACGTGGAAATCAAAGGCAACGGGATCACCCTGGTATTTGACAACCCGGTATTACCAGGAACCACCTGGACGCATTACGACATCCTGCTGCGCGAAGACGCCGGCTGGCGTTTGAACACCCTGAACGGCGCCACACCCACGGCGGCTGAATTCAAAAAAGCCCTCGCCAACGTGACAAGCCTGCGCATCCGCGGGGAATTTTACTCTTTTGCCGACGATTTTGGCGGCCTCGACAATGTGGTGCTGGAAAGCGAATTTACCTTTACTTTCGACCTGGACGGCGACGACAGCTCGGGCGCCACCGGCGGTAATTTCCAGACAACCCCCAGCTGTATTCCGGTCGGCAATATCGTGGATGCCGACCTGGTGCTGAGCACCGAAGCACGGATAGATTCCATCCTGGTGCGCATTGTCAACGGCTCGGTATTGGAGCGCCTGCAGCTTTCCTTCCCCGCAGGCAATATCCTGGTGCTGCAACCCAGTTCCGGTGTACTGCGCCTCATCAACAATGGCAACGCAAGCCCCGCTGATTTTATCGCCCTGCTCAAACTGATCCAGTACCTCGACACAAGTCCCGACCTTATTTCCGGCACACGGCTGGTACAGATACAGGTTTTTACCGATTGTGCTGCTGTTGGGGAAATGCACCGCGCCTTCCTGCCCTTTGTGGCCCAACCCTATGCTGGTCTGAACGGCGACACCTTGCTTTGCCACGGCAGCGGGCCAATGGATTTGCGTACAGTGCTGCGCGACGATCCGGATTTCAATGGCTTTTGGGAACCGGCCTTACATTCGGGCAGCAATATTTTTAACCCAAGCATCGACAGCGCCGGCACCTACCGTTACATCGTGCCGCAAGCCGAGCCCTGTTTGGGCGATACCGCAGAAGTAAAAGTAATCATCCACTACCCCTTCCGCTTGCGGCCCGATACGACCATTTGTTATGATAAAACCTTGTACATAGAGGCGCCCCGCGGCCTGGTGGATTGGACGTGGAGCGATGGGAGCAAAAAGCTCAATTTGCCGGTCACCGAAGCCGGAACCTATACTTTATACGGTGAAACCGGCCATTGCAGCTTTAGCGACAGCGTCGCAGTCAGTTTTTATACCTGCATCGAATGTCCGCCTTATGCGCCCAATGTGTTTTCTCCCAACGACGATGGCCTCAACGACGAATGGCATATTTTCCTGCATTGCCGATGGGCCAGCTACAACCTGGAGGTTTATGACCGCTGGGGCAGCCTTGTTTTCGCCGCCGACAACCCGGAAAGCACCTGGGATGGCCGCATACAGGGAAAAGACGCTGAAACCGGCGTCTACGTCTGGCGCATGAAATGGACGGGGGAGCTGTTCGGGGTACCAAAAACCTGGACCTTTGAAGGTGACCTGACCCTGATAAAATAGGTTTCAGGTTTATTGCATTCGTAAGAAGGTAAATCACTCATCTCTCATCACTCATATCTCCGTATTAATCAACGGCTGCTGCTATCCTTTTCACCGTTTCCGTATCGCCCATGGTATAGTAATGCAGGCAAGGCACGCCGGCGGCCTTTAGTTCCTTGCTCTGTGCGATGGTCCATTCGATGCCGATTTCTTTTACCGCCTCGTCGTCTTTTGCCTTGATGATGGCCTTTACGAGGTCTTCGGGCATGTTGACAAAAAACTTCCGGGGAATGGAGTTGAGCTGGTAGCGCTTGGTAATGGGCTTCAGTCCCGGAACAATAGGCACTTCAATGCCGGTAGCGCGGCAGTCGTCCACAAACTCAAAGAATTTTTTGTTGTCGAAAAACATCTGGGTCACGATGTAGTCGGCGCCCGCCTTTACTTTTTCTTTGGTGAAATGGAGGTCTGATTTTATGTTGGGCGATTCAAAATGCTTTTCCGGGTACCCGGCGATGCCGATGCAAAATTCGCTGGGTTGCCCGTTGGTCAGTTCCTGGTCGAGGTATTTACCTGTGTTCATGCTGGCTATCTGGTGTACGAGGTCGAGGGCGTATTTGTGGCCTTCCGGTTCCGGCACAAACTTGTCCTCAAACTGCCGGGCATCGCCGCGCAGTGCCAGTACATTGTGGATACCCAGGAAATTGAGGTCGATGAGTGCGTTTTCCGTCTCCTCCACGGTGAAGCCCCCACAAATCAGGTGCGGCACGGCATCCACCCCATAGCGGTGCATGATGGCTGCACAGATGCCCACAGTGCCCGGGCGTTTGCGTATGGCTGTTTTTTCATAATAACCG
>CAYVPM010000211.1:0-5783 GCA_964453475.1 uncultured Saprospiraceae bacterium
CACGCTTGATTTTCAGTGCAATGTGGCACTGCCGAGTTTTATAGGACTGGGAAAAGGGGCGAGTATGGGATATGGGGTGCTGCGGAGGCAAGCAAGGGAACGTCGGTAGCGCGGCGTTTACGCCGCCCGAAAAAGGCCATTTATGGCCGCCGCCAAGAACCAACGAGAGCGCGAAGCGCTGGCATTGGCGCGCTTTGGAGCATTTCGATGCTGTTTTAAGTGACGTTTGGCAATTCATCATTTTCGATTGCCGAAGTTTGCCTTGTGCCTCAATGTCGGCCAAATGCCAGATATAAAAAATAATACGCTGAAATTTTGGGGCTTCGCCGAATTGGCGTTATACTTGTCTCTCCAATACAAAAGAAAACGACCAAATGGTTGAATCCCGAATGCGCGATAGATCCCATGATGCCTTCTCTCCTCCCGGGCGGCGCGCCATTTGCGGCTGCAGTTTGGCTAAACATCCAGTTTTTCAAGATTTTTTGCTAGTTTGTATTGTTCGTGCATTTGGCAGGGGTAAGGGTGCGCATCTTTTGATAATCTTCCTCTTGATTTTAGCACCAACGTTCTGCTATTCTCAAGGAACTGCCCAAGATTCTGTCCTGCAGTTTTTGGCAAAAAACCAAGAATCCATTTATCAAATCGTAGACGGATATAAAAAAGCATCCTTCAATTGGGCGCAGATGTTTGCGACACTCGCTGGTTTCATATTCTTGACTTTTCTTACGTGGAGGCTTTGGTTCCTGGACTGGCTAAAATCACATATTCAAAAAAAGGCATTGGAAGCGATTGATGAAATTAACAACCTAAAAACAGCAAAGATTCTGGTTGTCAGTAATGGCGATGACACCTTTTTGAAAAGTTTTTTCAAAGAAAAGAAATTCCCCAACGTCAAATTTATCCAAATGCCATCAGCATATCAGCCTGTTTCCGATTTTGACTACGAATTGGTTTTTGGCAATAATGACAATAATGCACTTGACAAATCAGCATTGCGGAAGTTTGTAGGAGAGGATGAATTGCTGTTTTATTTTGGCAAATCAGGGTCATGGGATTTTGCCAATGATACGCAGGAACTGTCAAAAAAGATAAATTTTGCGAATAGTCGAGCACAGATTTACGGCAACCTATTGAGTAGCCTTGAGTTTTTAGCGCTTGTAAATCCTAAAATCAAAAACGTTTGAGAAAATGTCTAATCCAGATTTTGATGCCTTGCGAAATGCCGTCGCTGCCAACCAAAAACTTTACTCGGTGTTCGACCGCGTTTCCCTTGGCAACGCAAAAGGTAAATTGGAAAATCAACACGATCGGCGAGTTTTGACTGCCGATAATATTGTATATGGAGTCGAAGCGCCTGCCTCAGACGCTGAAAAAGCCTTAAAAGAAGACCTGGCTTTTTTAAAAAATATGGAAGAATCAGCTCAAACGGAAACTTTCTTCCATCTCATCCAAAAATACGGCTGGCGAATCGGCGACCCTAAAAAACAGGGCGAGTACGATTTGGCTGTTCCTTTTTGTGATTCGTTCAGATTTGAAAAAGCGCTCGCGGATCATAAGGAATTTATCTTGGTGAAAGGTGATTTGTCTGGCATCCAAAAATATATCTATGGGAACATCCAACCAAAGCAAGCAGGAGGAATGGTTAAAATTGCCAAAAAACTGCGTGGCCGCTCGGTTATTGTCTCGCTTTTGACAGATTTTTTGGCGGGCATAGTGTTGCGTGAACTCGAATTGCCCGTTTGGAATATGCTTTTTGCCGGCGGCGGTCATTTCAATTTGCTCTTACCCAACTCCGAAAAGGTTAATTCTGAATTGCCAAAAATCGTCATAAAACTAAATGAGCAAATGTGCGAACGCTTTGGCGAAAACCTGCAATTGGTTTTTGCTCAAAAGAATTTCAGTCTAAGCGAAATCGAACAGGAGGCAGGCAGATGTTTTTCAGAAGTTAATTCAATTCTTGAAAAGCAAAAACAGCAACAGCACAAAGGAGAATTGGCCAGGCATTTCTTCTCTCCGAAAATGACCCCTGAGGAACAGAAGGCATATCAAAAGAAAATCGAAGATTGGGAAATTGCCATTGGCGAACGATTCCCAAAACGAAAAATTTTGATTGAAGCCGTTACCGATGGCTCTGTTTTTCAGCCGGACAATGAAAAATTGCTTGAAATAGTGACATTCAAGTTAGATGAAAACAGTTATTCATTGCTCGTACCGGAAGATTTGACCATATTGAAAAACGCAGTTTCGGAACACCCGGGCTTGGTTTCAGCGCAGGTGTTTTCTATCAACAATACGGAGTTTTTAGAAATAGCCGCAAATATTCCTTCTTCAAAAATTAGTTTCGGTTTCCGGTTTTTGGGAAAAACTGTGCCGCTTACCCTCGACGATAAAACGGGCCGAGAGCGCCCTCAAACCTTCGAGGAAATTGTCGAGGCGAAGGGCGACAACCTTAAATTGCTTGCCGCCCTACGCCTTGACGTGGACGATCTCGGCTTCATCTTCAGCAGAGGTATGGATGGTGCGAGGCTTGGCGAAATCATCTGTCTCAGCCGCGAAATGCAGTATTTTTTCTCGACTCATTTTGATGGCCTTGCAGAAAAGCACCATCTCTATTTGATTTATTCAGGCGGCGACGATGCCTTTGCCGTTGGAAAATGGGATGATGTCATTGCGTTTTCTTCTGAATTGCAAAACCATTTTGAGGAATTCACAAAAAACAACCAGGATGTTCATTTCAGCGCAGGCATTTTCATGGGAACCCCACACTACCCCGTCGGAAGGTTTTACCGAGAAGCAGGCAATTTACAGGATGCCGCAAAGGATGCGTCGAAAGACAAAAACAGGGTCAATATTTTTAACCACATCATGACTTGGGATTCCTTTTCTTCCAAAATCGAATTAGGAAGCACCTTTTTTGATGCCCTTGACAACAATGGCGACGATGCTGGAAAACTTAATACTGCTTTTGTTTACCGCATCCTCAATTTGGTTAAATCAAGTTTTCATGAGCGAACGTTTATTGATAAAAACGATAGCTATAGGATACAAAAACGTGGTTCGATAAACATGGAACGGTTCGCCCGAAATGTTGGCGGGCTTCGCTATCTTTTTGCCCGAAATGGCATGGATGCAAAAAGGGCCAATGAATTGGTTGGCAAACTCGAAACTGCGCTCATCGGCGACTTTCTGAAATCCTTCGATTTCGGCCCAGACGAGCAAATAAAATCCACTCGCGACTACCTCGTCGCACTCAATTATGCACTTTATAAAAAACGGGCCAAACCCAACAAACAATAAATCATGACAAATATTATCCAAATGTCACCCGAAGAAATTGTCCGCGAAGCCGAAAACGTGGCCATTCAACTCGCCACAAAGGACAAGGTTAAAACCGGACAAATCCGCAACTTTTACGCTGGCATCACTCGCATGCGAACGGATTTCCTCTCTGGTAATTCCGAAAAAGTTCACTTCCAATTAGTGATGCTTAAACCCAAACTGGCTTATGCTGCTGGAAGGCAACTGGCTGTAAAGACCACTTTTTATCCTAAAATGAAGGATGCCGTGGACGGCGTGTTGAACGCTTCGAACCAAGACGAAGCCTTGAAAAAGTTCTTTATGTACGTTGAAAGTATTGTCGCGTATCACAAATTCTATGGTGGAGAATAATCTCAAACAAACTAACTCCTTTTCATTTCATTGAAAATCACTGAAAAATGGCAGATACATCAGCTTTTATCGGCAACTTCATCCTCCGAGGTAAATTTGAGTGCCTCACCGGACTACACATTGGTGGCAGCAAGGAAAAACTTGATATCGGTGGTGTGGACTCACCTGTCGTCCGCGACCCGCGCACACGTTATCCATACGTGCCTGGTAGTTCCTTAAAAGGGAAACTGCGTTCACTCCTTGAATTCGGCACAGGCAATGTCGAAGCGGACGGAGAGGTTTCTAAAGCTGTTGAAATTGCCAGGTTGTTCGGGATTGGAGCCGATGAAAAAAACAACGATCCTAAAAACAAAAAATTTGTTGAAGAACTGGAGTTCATCGGACCGACCCGACTTATCGTACGTGATTGCCACCCCGACCAGCACACCAAAGATTGGTGGGAAAATCTCGATTCTGATCTGCAATTTACTGAAATCAAATCGGAAAACGGTATCAACCGCATCACCTCCGCCGCCAATCCCCGTTTCATCGAGCGTGTGGCGGCTGGGTCTCGTTTCGAGTTTGAAATGGTTTATTCCGTTTTCAAAATTAAAGGAGACGAGGATTTTATTAAAACAGCAAATGAAGACCTGGGCAATATCCGCATGGCCTTGCTTATGCTTGAGCACAATTTCATCGGAAAAAGCGGGTCAAGGGGATACGGGCGTGTCAAGTTTGGACTTGCCGAACAAGTCTGGCTTAATCGGGAAGATTATATCTCCCCCAATGGGAAAATTGCCAAATCTAAAACGGTACTGGGTGATTTTGAAACACTTCTCCCAATTGATAACATCAATTGGACTATTCCCAAAGACTAAAATACACTGCAATGAAAATCGTCTGGCTAAAGCCTCGCAGCGGCTACGTCACTGACCTGCGCTCCGTCACGCTTTGGGGCACCATTTGCTGGGGCATCCGGTATCTTTATGGAAATGAGCGATTGAAGAAATTCATCGGCGATCATCTGAAAAGCGAGCCGGATTTTGTCATTTCCAGCGCATTCCCCTTCAAACAACAAGGCAAAATTCGTACACCGTTCTTTCCAAATCCTTTGCGTATTGCATCCGAACTTGAAATCGCTGAAAACGTAGAACGTGCTTTGGAAAAAAGCCGTCTTCGTAAAAAATTCCAAAAAGTCGAGTTTTTGAGTGCAGAGCATTTTGGCAAATTTCTCATGGGTGAGTTCTCAAATGAGGATTTATTCAAGTTCCTTTTGGAGGAGCACGACCGGAAATCCGAGCATGATCAACAACAGCAAAGCCAGCGACTAAAAAAAGCGTACATCCCGCATGAAAATTTCATTGCCGATTCGGCGCCAAAACGTCATGACCACTCCATGACCCACAACACGATTGACCGTTGGCGCGGGGGTACACTTAGCCTACCTGACAGCGAGGGCAATACCAGCGGCCAGCTTTTCCATGCCAACGACATCTGGTGGAGCGACCCGCACGACGAAACCGAAGATGCTGAACCAAAAACCGGCCTGTTTTTCCTCGTAGAAGAAAATCGGATTCGCAGCATTGAAGACACACTTGCACCTGTCCTGCGTTTTTTGGAGCACTGGGGCATCGGGGCAGACCGCACAACTGGAAAAGGCTTTTTTGAATTTAATATCGAAAATTTCAGCTTGCCGGAACCGCCCGACAGCGAGGCGAATGCCATGCTGAATCTCTCGCTTTTCCTGCCAAAAGACAAGGAACAACTTGCCGAGTTTGAAAACACCAGCGAATTTTTTCCTTACTCACTTGAAAACCGCGAATGCAAAGGTTGGTCTGAAGCGGGCGGTTTCGAGAAAAACCCTCAACTGTTTTTTGCCGAAGGATCCGTCTTTCATCGTCCTAAGGGCTTTTCCGGACGTTGGATAGGTTGTATCAGCCAAAATTTGGACGACAAAAAACTCGGTCACCCGGTCTATGATAATGGTATCGGGTTCATGGTAAAACTTAAATGGCCTCAAACATGATACTTAAACTTCGTACCCTCACACCCCTGCATGTTGGGGACGGCTCTACCTTGCACGCCTTCGATTATACCATTCTTGGAGACAGGTTTTACCGGTGTTCCCCCCAGTT
>CAYVPM010000212.1:0-5773 GCA_964453475.1 uncultured Saprospiraceae bacterium
GGTTCTGTGGCTTGGTATTGTTGTACAACGTAAAGAACGGGTTGTTCTGGTAGTTGTGGTTCCAGTTTACGATGTTGCCATCCGCGTCGCGCTCGTTGTAGTTTGCGCGGAGATAATCCCAGTCAACCTGACGGCCAGCCCAAATGGTCTGCTGGATGATGTTGTCACCTGCATAACCGATACCTGGGCGGTTGTTAGATTTGAGGGTCGTGTAGGCAATGTTACCATCCGTCGAAATCTTGTCGTTCATCTTCATCCCGAAAGCCAGGTTGAAGGTGTTGCGCTTCAGGTCGGTGTTTGGCACCATACCAGTTTGGTCCATGTTTGTGAAGGAGAAACGGGCGTTAGCGCGGTCACCGGCAGCTGTTACTGCGATGTTGTTGGTGAACGTGATACCTGTTTCAAAAATGGTCTTTACGTTGTCTGGATATGCTTTCCAAGGCTGTTGAGCGCCTGTAAACTGGTCGATCAAAACGCCCTCGCCAGATTCGTCAACAGTGCCGTCGCCATCGTTGTCGATGCCGTCAACGGCGCTGATTGCCGGGTCAAAAGATGGGCCCCAGCTTTCATCCACACCGTCAAATACGCCGTTGCCTGTGCCATCAACGTAGCTGAACTGGAAGTCAACGCCCTGACCAAATTTGTTTTGGTACGTTGGCAAACGGAATGGCTGTGCAAAGCCTACGTCACCGGAATAGGTTACACCAAGGCCTTTTGCAGCTTTTTTGCCGGTTTTGGTCGTGATCAGGATAACACCATTGGCGCCGCGTGAGCCATAAAGAGCTGCAGCATTGGGGCCTTTCAGTACGGAAACTGACTCGATGTCGTCCGGATTGATGTCCTGGATGGCATTACCAAAGTCGACACCGCCGAACTGAGTGTTGCCATTACCGCGGTTCGAGTTGTCCATCGGGATACCGTTCACCACAAACAGTGGCTGGTTTTCACCGGTGATGGAGCTGTTACCACGGATAACGATACGGGAAGAAGCACCTACGTTACCAGAAGAGCTAACGACGTTCACACCGGCAATTTTACCGGAAAGTGAGTTCACAATGTTAGCATCGCGTGCTGCAACCAGCTGGTCGCCATTGAGTTGCTGGACAGAGTAACCCAGTGATTTTTGATCGCGGGAAATACCCAGCGCTGTTACGACCGCTTCTGAAAGCTGCACACCGGAAACCAGCACTACATCTACGGCATTTGATGTGCCGAGCGTGATTTCCTGAGAAGTGTACCCTGTGTAAGAAATGACAAGCACATCAGAACCCGCAGGCACCGAGATGGCGTACTTGCCATTGATGTCGGTCCGTGTGCCGACTGATGCACCTTTTACGGCAACAGAGGCTCCAATGAGTGGATCTCCATCATCGCCGGTGACGAGGCCCGTCACAGCACGCTGTGCGAGCGCTAGCCCTACGACTGCAAAAACAAGCGTAAGGGTTGTAATTAATCGCTTCATACGAATAGTTGAATTTGGTTAAAAATTTTGTGAACAGTTCTGTGTTTCGAAATGGATTAGATTGGAGCATACGATGTCCAAAGGTAAAAACATCAAGTGTAAAAGAACCAAACAATGAAGTTCTTTTTCATCCCCTAGATTAAAATAGGATTAAAAAATTTAAATAAATAACTGGTTATCAACATATTGCACCCAATTTGTCTGGTTTCTATTTCCAGCGTTATTTCGCTCCACAAAATTCACACAAGCTGGCGAAGGTACATTCTGATCGTATTAGACAGTCCGTAATACAATGCATCGGAAATCAAGGCATGGCCAATGCTTACTTCCAGCAAGCCTGGGCAATTATCTTTGAAGAACCTCAAATTTTTCAAATTCAAGTCGTGGCCGGCATTGATACCCAGCCCTACCCCATTGGCAACATGGGCTGCCTCGGTGTACGGTTGCACGGCTTTGCCCGGATTTGCCTCAAAATCGTGGGCGAATGGCCCAGTGTAAAACTCGATCCTGTCGGCGCCGACAGCTTTTGCACCTTCCACCATTTTCGCAAGGGGATTCAAAAACAAGGAAACGCGAATGCCATTTTGCTTCAATTCAGCGATGATTTCTCTCAAAAAAGACTTGTTTGAAAGCGTATCCCAACCATTGTCGGAAGTTAACTGATCAGGCGCATCCGGCACCAGGGTGCACTGGTGCGGCTTATTGGCGATCACCAGGTCGAGCAAAGCCTGGTCGGGGTACCCTTCGATGTTGAATTCTGTTTTGACAACTGCTTTCAGGACGGGCACATCATCGTAGCGTATATGGCGTTGGTCGGGCCTTGGGTGAACCGTGATGCCTTGTGCCCCGAAAGTTTCGCAATCCTGGGCAACTTGCACCAGGTTAGGGAGGTTGCTCCCGCGGGAGTTCCGGAGCAGGGCTACTTTGTTGATGTTTACGCTGAGGTTGGTCATGTGCTAGACTATGATTCGGGTGATTTTTTTGATTTTTTTGATTGATTGACAATGATTGATTTTGAATACGTTACAAACATTGGTTTGCACAAAATCCGGCGGCTTGGGGGGGGAGTATTCCTTCATTCACGAGCACCATGCTTGGCAATAGACAAAATTCACCGTGCTGAATTACTGCGTTCAGACGCGCAAAGTTATTTCAATACAGGCGTATTACCTTGCGGCTCAAAAAGTATCAAACAAATGGAAGATAACCAAGAGATTGGAAACCATGAAGGCGCTGAAACGCCGTTCCAGCCATATCAGCCCAAGGTACGCATCGTGCTGATCGCCCAAATCGCATTGTTTATTATCGGCGCAGGCATTGGCGGCTTGCTTTATATTGGTTTATGCCAGGCCCTGGGCTGGGATTCCAATCTGGTTTTGCAGGCCGATTCCCCGGTGGCCGAGCGGTGGCAGGTCCGCATCCAGCTGGGGCTTGGTCATTTGTTCGCCTTCCTTGCCAGCGGATGGCTCACGGTGTGGCTGTTTTACCGGAGCCTGACGGGTGTATTGCCCGATTGGCCCGATTACCTTAAATCGCGGAATGCTCCGCCCTTATTAAACACCGGACTGGCCATTTTACTGATGATCGTTGCCGTTCCGTTGGTACTTTATTCCCTGAATATCAACCAGATGGTTGAACTTCCGGAATTCCTGAAATCAATGGAAGACCAAAATGCGGAAATCATCAAAGGGCTCTTGCAAATGGATCATTTTGGAGAACTTTTGGCCAATTTGACCATAATTGCGGTGCTGCCGGCCCTGGGCGAAGAACTGGTGTTCAGGGGCGTGGTACAACAGCAGCTGATGCGCCGAATCGCCAATCCATGGGTTGCGCTCCTGGTTTCTGCCTTTATATTCAGCGTTGCCCATTTTCAGTTTGAAGGCTTGTTGCCCCGCATGCTTCTGGGCGTGATTTTGGGTTGGCTGTACTGGTATACCCGCAATTTTTGGGTGCCGGTGATAGCCCATTTTTTCAACAACGGCATTCAAGTGCTAGGGCAATACCTATATGGGAACAAGATCAGTTCGGTGGATTTTGAGAAAGATATCATTGTGCCCTGGCAAGTAGCGTTGGTTTCGGCTTTTATGGTATGGGTTGTGGTGCGTCTTATTCGCACAAGCAAGCTGCACTCTGACACATCCCAATAAAATCTTTGACGGCAAGCCTCGCCTGGTCGGCTTCAGCGCCACTTTTCTGGAGTATGTCCAGCGAACGCAAGGATTGCCGGGCAGCATCTTGGGCGCGCAGTTTGGCAGGCGCTTGCCAGCGCCGCTCTACTTCTGTGTAATATTCCGGGATTTTTTCCAGCAACAACTTGCCCGTGCCATCCTTGAAACTTCCGTCTAACAGGTCGGCAACCACATATTTGTTCGGGTCGAACGCGCTGCCGATTCCCTCTTTTGCCAAAGTTTCGACAATTGCCTTCAATCCGGCCAACTTTTGCCGGTCGGCTGCGCTGAGGGATGTAGTATCCATTGAATTGAGCTCTTTGAGGATGGCTGGAACACGTTGTGCGCATAGTTCGGCTTTCTCCGGCGCCGGGGGCAGGGCGAGCTTGATGGTTTGGGATTGGTTTTTTATCACAAAAAAATCGCTACTGCTCCACAACTCCAACGTTTCGCTTTGCAGCCTTGAAATTTTGCCTTCCGGACTTTCACAGGACATCAGGGTCAATAGCAACAACAAAGCGGGGTAACGGAGCATAAGGACGAATTTTGGCCGGAAGTTCCTGCACTGCCGGCATATTCTCAAATGCTTTCCGAAATTTGCCGTAAAAAGAATTGAACACCAACACCCCATCATCAAATTATCCCATTTTAAGATCATCAAACTCCATCCATGCCTTTCATCGAAAGATCCTCCTTCCCCGGCCCTCCATTCTGGCAATTTGGCGGCCACTTGCAGACAGTCATACCTGGCATTGTGCGACGTGTGCAGGGCATTGATTATCAACGTGAAAGGATAGACACTCCGGATGGGGACTTCCTTGACCTCGATTGGTTAAAAACTACCGAAAACCGCCAATTGGTGGTCATCACACATGGCCTGGAAGGCGACAGCCAGGCGTCTTACGTGCGCGGCACCGCGAAACTGTTCTGGCAGAACGGCTGGGATGCCCTGGCCTGGAATTGCCGATCCTGTTCGGGTGAGATGAACCGGCAATTCCGGATGTACCATCATGGCGACACCGACGACATCCATACCGTGATCCAACATGCGCTTAAACAAGGGCAGTATGAGAAGATCGTTTTGGTAGGCTACAGCATGGGCGCGAATATTTCCATGAAATACTTGGGGACTCAGGGAAAAAATGCCCCCGGGCAGATCCAGGCGGCGGCTGTTTTCTCCGCTCCCTGCAACATCCGCGAAGGCGCCGATGTGCTGGACCGCTGGGACAACGCCTTGTACAAATACCGCTTTATGTTCGCTTTGTACAAAAAGATCAAACAAAAAGCCAGGCAATACCCTGGCAAGCTCGATCTTTCAAAATTCAGGAAAGTGCGGCGCTGGCGCGATTTCGACGCCTATTTCAGCGCGCCAATCTCCGGCTATGCTTCAGCAGATGATTTTCACCGGCAAGCATCTGCCATAAATTTTCTGGAAGGCATCCAAGTGCCAACTTTGTTGGTCAGTGCCCAGAATGACCCCATCCTGACCCCTGCGTGTTTCCCGGTAGAAATAGCCCGCCGCCACCCTTTCTTTTATTTTGAATTGACGGAAGGCGGCGGGCACTGTGGGTTTCAGACATCCGGGGACAGGGAATTTTCCTGGTCGGAACAGCGGGCACTGGAATTTTGTGCGGCATTTACATAGGCCCTTCTCCCGGCGGGTTCTTCCGCTCGTACACATAAGCAGCAAGCATCCCCATGCCGCCAAAGATGGCAATCAGGGCGAAATAAATCCCTGTGCTTTTGTCATTTTCCAAATTGAACATACTGGTAATGATGATGGCAAGCAGCAGCCCCAAACCCGCGCCGACGAACACCAGGCCATTTTTCAGGGTCTGTGTAGGATTGGCTTCGCGCCGCTGCTGGCGCCTTGGCTCCATCCCTTTTTCGATCATGGCCATATTTTCTTTGTTGGCCATATATCGCAGGCCAAGAGCCAGGGCAAATGCGCCCAGGGTGATGATAATTGGTACGAGAAACGGTGCGATGTGTTGCATAAAGGCAATTGTTTGTGAATGAAAAAAGTTGTTTTCGCTTTCAATTGCCAACTATGACAGCACGCGCGTCAAAAAGGTTACAGCTTTTACGGTGGACGGTAGACGGTGGACGGTAGACGGTAGACGGTGGACGGTGGACGGTATAC
>CAYVPM010000213.1:0-5750 GCA_964453475.1 uncultured Saprospiraceae bacterium
CCGCCGAAGCCCTTTTTCAGGGCGTAGGAGGTCACTCAAATCATTCAGAATCACTCTAATCACAGTTTAAACACCGATTTTATGCGCACCTTTATTACTTGCCTGTTGTTTCCCATCCTGTTTTTTCTCCCCATCATTTCCAAGGGGCAACCCGGCGGTGTCGTCGCTGTAGACGACAGCCTTTGCATCATGGTGGGCCAGGATTTTATGTTCAATGTCAAAACCAACGACAGCCTCCCACCCGGCTTTAATCTGCCTGTAATTTTGATTGGCCAGAACCCTTGTTTTGAGCTAAAACAGGATGGCTCCTTCTTTTTTATCGGCGGAACCGATTGCTGTGGGGAACACAAACTCCGCTACCGATACGAGAACTGCAGCGCCCAAACCTGCATTGCGGATATAAATGTCACGGTGAAATGCCCCAAACCGGATTGCTTTTTTGTGGACATGGAACCATATACCGGACCAGTAGACCCCGCGGGTGGACCTCCGCCCGGCTGCGCTTATGCCTGTGAAAATGCACAATCGACGTATTTCATCAATTACGACCCGACCAGCACCTACACCTGGGTTGTTACCGGAGGCACTTTTGTTATTGGGGCCAATCCCGCACAGATTTTGGTGACCTGGGGCCCCATGGGCAATGGCTCGGTAACGCTGACGATTACTGACAGCAACAACCAAACCACGGTAGCCGTTGCTTGCGTCGAGATATTGGAAGCTCCTGTCGCTGATTTCCAGGTGGCAGACGCCAATGTTTGCCTGGGCTCGCCCATGAGTTTTCAAAATACCTCCAGCGGGGGCAGCACCTATTTTTGGGACTATGGCGACGGCAATACCTCCACGATGTTCGAAATGTCGCATACCTACAATACACCGGGGACCTATACGGTTTGCCTGTACGTCACCCGCAACAATTTCGACCCGGAAGGGGACCCGCTCTGTTGCTGTACTGATTCGATTTGTATGGATGTGGTCGTGGATTCGCTTCCCGGGCCAAACATTTACTGCATTTCAACCCTGTGCGCCGGCGACAGCAGCAAATACTGGACGGATGCTGCCAATTGTGGTACCTATTACTGGGGCGTTTTGGATGAAAATGGGGCGCCCTTGGCATTCACGGGTCAGGGCAACGATACCATTTGCGTGCAATGGGGCAACGGCCCAATCGGCACGGTATCGCTTTTTGTAAGTGGCTGCGACAGTTTGTACTGCAATGACACGGTTTCCATTATTGTGCCGATAATACCGAGTACCACGCTCATCAACGGGCCGCTGGATGTTTGCCAGAATGCGGCAGCCACGTACACGGTGCAAAAATGGGCCAGCACGTATTACGACTGGATGGTATCGGGCGGGGTTGTTCTTGCCGGTCAGGGCACCAACACCGTTACAATACAATGGGGCCCTGGGCCCGTTGGCACCATCACGCTGAATTATTACAGCAACTTCCTGGGCGGCTTGCCCGGGCATGACGAGGACGATTGTGCCGGAACGGCCACCTTGACCGTGAACATAAAGCCCCGCTTCGACGTGACCGGCCCGGTACCAGGGATTGTGTGCCTGAATTCCAGTTCCAGTTTTTCAGCCACATCCTTTCCTTCCGCAACTTATACCTGGACAATTACACCTGCTGCGCCGTTCACCGGGCAAGGAACCGACAATATTACCGTAAGCTGGACCAGCGGGCCAGGCACCTTCGTTGTAAAAGCCGTGCCGACCATTCCTACGGATTATTGCAACATGATGGTTACCAAGGTGATACAAGTGCTGGAAATGCCGGAGCCAGACAGCATCAGCGGCCCTGTGGAGATATGCCCGGGCGATACCTATACCTACTTTGGCCACAGCACCCAGACGGGCGTTGCCTTCAACTGGACAGTCACAGGAGGCGCCCCGGCTTCCTTCACCGGCAATCCGATCGTTGTCACCTGGAATGCTACAGGGCCCTATATCCTGAGCCTTAACCAATCGAGCATCGCAGCGCCTTATTGCATGTCGGATCCCATTCAGTTGACCGTGCTGCCGAAACTGCTTGCCGGCCCGCTGACGATTGCCGGCCCGCCCGCCTGTATCAACAGTGTCAAAACCTACAATGCAGGCCCGGCGCAGCATCCGGATGCTGTGTTTACCTGGACGGTAACGCCTGCCAACCTGGGCAGTGTGGTCGGGGGGCAAGGAAGCCCCAATATTCAAGTGCAATGGAACAATGTCCCCGGCACAGCAACCCTTTCCCTGACGGTGACGCTGTGCAACGACATGCTGACCCAAACCTTATCCATACCCGTGATACCGCCAGTTGTGCCCGTCATAACACAAACAGGCATTCTCTGTCCCAGTGTACCGGCTGTTTTGGATGCAGGCGGCGGGTTTCTTAACTACGCCTGGTCGACAAGCGCGACGACGCAAACCATCACCATTACAGCTAGCGGGAACTATGTGGTGACCACCACAGACAACAACCAATGCACCGCTGTTGACAATTACCAGGCGAATGCCCTGCCAGGTCCGGTTGCGGCTATTTCTCCGGCCGGGACCTCGGTTTTGTGCATTTTGCCCCCAAACCCTGCCGATATATTGCTGATGGCGGTTAACGGGCCTGGATATACTTTTGACTGGTTCTGTAACGGTGTCTCTCAAGGATTGCCGGCCAACCAGGATTTTTTGAAGCACCTGAACACCAATGTAGCCGCAACCTTTGCCTACTATGTAAAAGTGACCGATGCCAACGGCTGTATGAACACCTCCAACACGGTGTTGGTGGTGCAAGACACCTGTGTGGCCGATCCGCCCTGCCAGCCTGAACCGTTCATGCTTAGCTATACCGCTGTCAACCAGATGCCTGATTGCAACATTGTGGACTTTACGGTTACCGCCAGCCCGAATGTTACGCTCACTGGTTGGGATTTCGCCGATCCGAACAACAACACCAATACCGGAACGCTGGCCAATGCCACCCATGCGTACACCCAGATTGGATGTGTCAAACCAACGGTTTATGGCCTGGTGCCAGAAAAACCACCCGGCACAGGCTTTTGCGAGGTTTCTTTCACCGATGTGGTGTGTATCCCCTTGGTGGCAGATTTTACGGTGACCAGTGTATGTGAAACTGCAACATTTACGGATCAAAGCACTTTTTTGCCTGGGCAAGGGCCCAATATGTGGTCATGGGCGTTTGGCGACACGGGCACCGACAACGTGCAGAACCCGGTGCATACTTACCCCGGGCCCGGCACCTATTCCGTTACCCTGACGGTCAGCAATGCGAGCGGTTGCCAGGCGACGATTGTAAAAAATGTGACCGTGGGCGGCGCCCCTGCCCCGGTACTGAGCGCCAACCCGAATCTCGCTTGTGTGGGCGACCCCGTCATGTTCAGTGCTGTGCCGACAAGTTATATCGCCTGGTCCTGGGATTTTAACGACGGCTCCACCAATGGCGGCTCTATGCCTGCGCATACCTACCTGAGCGCCGGCACCTTCAATGTGGGTCTGACGGTAACAGATGCGTTCGGGTGTACCAATACCGGCACATTGGCCGTGGTGGTAAACCCTGCGGCAATTCCTGGTGTGATAAGCGTTGCCCCCGGCCTGACAGTTTGTTCGGGCAATACGGTTACGCTCACGGCGCCGGCCGGCAGCACCTGGATGTGGTCAACATCCGCCACCACGCAGAGCATCACCACCACGACTGCCGGTACGTACAGCGTCACGGTAGGCAATGCCTTCGGCTGCACCACCGTGCCACCCGCAGTAACCGTGGTGATACTGCCCGCTCCGCCCGCTTTTATTTCGGGAAATCCCGTAATCTGTGACAGCGGCTGCACCACCTTGAGCGCCCCCGCGGGCTCCGGTTTTACCTATCAATGGCTAGACCAAAGTGGAAACCCGATCACCGGGCAAACAGGACAAACCTTACAAGTCTGCGACAACAACCTGCTCCCCGCGTATTCCGTGAGTGTCACCGATGCCAACGGATGCACCGCAGTTTCGGCGCCTGTAACCGTGACGCTGGAAACATCCCCGGTATTCAGTATCACCGTAGCGCCCAATGGCTGCGCGGGTACGCCGAATACACTGACAGTCACTCCCATCCAGCCGAATGTGGTATATGCCTGGAGCAACGGCGGCACGGGTACTTCCATCACCGTGCTGCAAGCCGGCACCTACATCGCGATTGGTACAGACACCACGAGCGGTTGCCAGGGCACAGCCAGCGCGACCATACACCCTTTGCCCGATCTTTGCCTGGTGCCTGTAGGCTGCTACGAAGCCTGCAACCCGGATACGATTTGCGGTCCGAGCGGACTGGCATCTTATCAGTGGAACAAGAACGGCGTACCCATTCCAGGTGCAACGATGCAATGCCTGGTCGTAACCCAGAGCGGCACCTATTCCTGCACCGGCACCACCAGTTTTGGCTGTTCCCTGACTTCGGATTCTCTGATGCTGGAATTGATCGATTGTGGCTGCAATGGGCTGGAAGTAAGTGCCGAACCGATTGAGGGCGATACTTGCTGCTGGGTTATTTCCTATACCAACCCCTTCGACAGTTTGTTGGGACTGGTGATCCGAAGTGACGATACCGACTTCGATTTTGACCTGGCTGGCCTCGATCCCGCCTTGAGTGTTTTTTCGATAGCCAGCAACAATATTGGCCTGGTGAGCAGCACTTTCAACACACCATTGCCCGTTGGGGCGCTGGACAGCTTCATCACATTTTGCCTGACGAATGTTCAGAATTTCCCGCAGCAGGTCATTTTTGATTGGTATGATTTTGAGTTCGACATCGTTTGCTCCGATACCTTGATATTTGATTGTCCGGTAGAACCCGACTGCCTGTATATTGCCGCTGACTCCATTTATTGCGAGGATACCACGGTGGTGTACACCCTTACGGTTTGCAATCCGATTGATAGTCCGTTCCCGGTGACCTACATTGCCATCAATGTGCTGAGTCCTACTGGAATCATCCTCACGCCGCCGTTTATTGACGCATCAGCCGATCCTATTTTACCGGGCCAATGCAAGACCTATTCCATCATACTGACCGGGCCGAACATCGCAGGCCAGGACTTCTGTTTCAGTCTGACGGCGCACGACGGGGAGCCGGGCCTCATTGACACCTCCCAATGCTGCTCGCTGGATTCGATTTATTGTATTGAAATTCCAGACTGTCAGCCCTGCGACGACATTGGGGTAGAACACGTAGAAAATGTACCACCGATAGGGGGCAATGACTGTTGTTACAAAATCACTTTGTACAACAATTACGCGGTCAATTATTTTGACGGCATCAATTTGTGCATGTTGACGCCCGGGGCTACCATGACGATCAGTAACCCATTCGGTTCTGGTTGGTTTACAAGCAGTTACAGTCCCACGATGATACAGTTGGATGTGGTGCCGCCGCTGGGCAGCAGCATCCCGCTGGGTGCGTTTGTTTTGCCGACAATCTGTGTACAAACAAACCAGGCGCCGCCCCAACTGGTGGAGATAAAATGGATGAACGGCGACCAGGTAGTCTGCCGCGACACGATTGAACTGGATTGTGAACCGCCCTGCGGGTACATTTCAGGCGAAACCATCACTTGTAGCGATGATGGCGCAGGAGGATGGATTTATTCCGGTGTCATTCACAACACATCGAACTATACGATTGGCGAAGCGCATATCGTGTTTACTTCGCCAGCCGGATTGAGTGGGTACAACCAGACCATCGTCTTTGGCGGTGGGCTGCCGCCGGGTGGCAC
>CAYVPM010000214.1:0-5745 GCA_964453475.1 uncultured Saprospiraceae bacterium
CATGGGCGCAAGACCCATCGCAGCGCTCAATTCCCTGCGCTTTGGCATGCCCGACAATGCGCGTATGAAGCAGCTCGTTGCCGGCGTGGTGAAGGGCATCGGCGACTACGGCAATGCCTTTGGCGTACCTACTGTGGGCGGCGAGGTGTATTTCATGCCCTGCTACAACCACGATATTCTGGTGAACGCCATGTCCGCAGGTATTGTAAAAGCGGGTGAAACGGTGAGTGCAACCGCAGGCGGCCCCGGCAATCCGGTGTTTATCGTAGGCTCTGCCACCGGCAAAGACGGCATCCACGGCGCTACATTCGCCTCTGCCGACCTTTCGGAAGACTCCCATGAGGATCTGCCTGCCGTTCAGGTTGGCGACCCGTTCCAGGAAAAACTACTCCTCGAAGCTACGCTTGAAGCCATCAAAACAGGCGCCATCGTCGGTATGCAGGACATGGGCGCAGCAGGCATAACCTGCTCCACCTCAGAAATGTCGGCCAAAGCAGGCTGCGGCATGCGCATCGACCTTTCTAAAGTGCCGGTGCGGCAAGCCAACATGAAAGACTGGGAAATACTGCTCTCAGAAAGCCAGGAACGCATGTTGATCGTGGTGAAGCCGGGCCAGGAAGACAAAATTAAAGCAGTATTCGACAAATGGGATTTGCCTTGCGAAGCAATAGGCATCACCATCCCGGAGGACCGCCTGGAATACCATTACGAAGGAAAATTGGTAGCCGATGTGCCCGCCGACCCGCTCGTGTTGGGCGGCGGCGCGCCTGTGTACGTGCGGGAGCAAAGCACGCCGGCTTATTTTGCCGAAATAGAAAAGTTCAGGCTTGCCCACATCGCCCCGCCGGCCAATTACCGCATGGCGGCAAAAAAACTCTGGAACTCGCTCAACCTTGTGTCCAAAAACTGGATTACCCAGCAATACGACTCCATGGTGCGCACGGGCACCATGACCACCAACCGCCCCAGCGATGCCGCAGTGGTGCACGTGAAAGGCACACAAAAAGCCATCGTGCTCACCACCGATTGCAATTCCGCATACGTGTACGCCAATCCGCACAAAGGCGCCATGATCGCCGTCGCCGAAGCCTCCCGCAACATCGTGTGCGCTGGCGGCGAACCCGTGGCCGTCACCAACTGCCTCAACTTCGGCAACCCTTACAGCCCGGAGGTGTATTACCAGTTTGCCGAAGCCATCCGGGGCATGGGAGATGCCTGCCGGAAATTTGAAACCCCGGTGACAGGCGGCAATGTGAGCTTTTACAACCAATACGCCAAAAATGGCGTGACAATACCCGTGTACCCTACTCCAACCATCGGCATGTTGGGCTTGCTCGACAACCTGGACGACCTCATGACCCTCGATTTTAAAAACGCAGGCGACATGATTTACATGATAGGCAAAAGCCAGGAAGACCTCGGCAGCAGCGAATACCTGCGGCACAACGTGGGCATAGAATACAGCCCCTGCCCGCATTTCGACCTGGATACGGAGTATGCCGTCCAACAAATAGTCAAAAAGCTGATCCGGCAAAAACTCGTCCAGTCGGTGCACGATGTATCCGAAGGCGGCCTATTGGCCAACCTGCTGGAAAGCGCCTTGCCACGCGGCCTGGGCTTTGATATCAGTTCCAACGTCACCATGCGCAAGGATGCCTGGCTTTTTGGCGAAGCCCAAAGCAGGGTTGTGGTTTCCGTGTCGCCCGAACAAAGTGAGGAATTTGAACGTTTCCTTATTTCCGAAAACACGCCGTATGAATCTATCGGCATGGTTGGCAAAACCCTGGTGGTAGTTGATGGTGAAAGTTGGGGGTTGATGGAGGACTGGAAGCGGACGCATGAGATGATGTTGGAGCGAACGATGGCGTAACTTGCAGGACCTAAACAAAGCCATTTTAGTTTTGGCAATAGAAGCATAATTTTAGTGGTAAATAAATCAACATTGCATTTTCCAATGAAAAAAATAAATCCATTTTTCACCCTTATTCTTCCGGCACTGTCCGTTTTTTTTGCCTGCAATGGCCAATCCAACACCATTAAAGGCACCATGGCCAACGCATCAAATCTCCAGGTCAGCCTGGATCAGGCGCATTTCGACCGCAGCAATGTCGCGCTGGGCAAAAGCACTTGCGATGCCAGCGGCAACTTTGAAATCAAGTTGGAAAAACCGATAGAAGAAGGGCTGTACCGCCTCAGCATCGGCGCCAAAAAACTGTATTTCATCCTCGACGGCAAGGAAACTGTGCTGGACATCAAAGGCGACCTTAACACCATCGACCGGATGGACGTAACCGCTACCGGTTCTGAATCCTTCACCTGCTACACCGACATCATCAAAGGCCTTATCCAGAACCAGCTTAAAAGCGCCGAGGAGGCTAAGGCTGCTGTGGAGAAGGGTTGTACGCCGCTTATGCGCGCCTTCCTGACTACCCAGCTTTTGGGACAAAGCGCAGGCCCGTTTTTGGATTATTTCAAATCGCAGAACCATGCGCTTAACGCCGCCATGCCTGGAACCAAATACGCCGCTGATTTCAGCAACTTGATCGTTCAGCTGGAAAAACAATTGACCCAGCAACAGGGCGGCGGCGAACCCGAAGCCGGCCCTATCCAGATTGGCATGATGGCGCCAGATATCAGCCTGCCAAGCCCGAACGGTAAGACGCGCTCCTTGTCCGACCTGCGCGGGAAAGTAGTGCTGCTCGACTTTTGGGCATCCTGGTGCGGCCCTTGCCGGCGCGCCAACCCACACGTAGTGGAAATATACAAGAAATACAAGTCCAAAGGCTTTGACGTTTTCAGCGTCTCCCTCGACCGGCCCGATGGCAAAGACAAGTGGGTTGAAGCCATCAAACAAGACGGCCTGATTTGGGAAAACCACGTAAGCGACCTGAAATTTTGGGATTGTGCCCCAGCGGCTGCCTACGGCGTGCGCTCCATTCCCAAAACTTTCCTGATTGGCAAAGACGGCAAGGTGGTCGCACTAAACCCGCGCGACAACCTGGAGCAGGAACTGTTGAAGGTATTGTAAGATGGCCACAGCCTCTGCGAAAAAACGCCTCATCGCCCGCCTGATCCTTCTGGCGCTGCTGTTTGCCGTCGTATGGTTTGTAAAAAACAGGCAAGCTGCAGCGCCGCAACTACCCGCGCCCAACACAAATTCAGGGCAACAAACACCGCAAACCCAAAGCGGTGTGCCCAAATATGCACTCGACGTGCTGGATTACATCCGCCGCAACGGTCAGGCCCCTGAGGGATATGTCGGCGGCAGGGAATTTCAAAACCGGGAAAAAAAGCTGCCCGCCAAATCCGGCGATGGGAAACGCATCCGTTATTCAGAATGGGATGTGCTGCCAAAAGAGGAAGGTAAAAACAGGGGCCCTGAACGCCTGGTAACAGGTTCGGACCACAGCGCCTGGTACACAAATGACCATTACAAAAGCTTTCTTAAAATTGAGCGATGAGGTATGAGAGATGAGAGATGAGTGTTTTTGGACAGTATGGTCAATGCAGCGTGGTTTTGAACCTGTGTGGGTAATCTACTGAAAATCAATAACTTTCCATCACTCAAATCATCAAAATCACTTTAATCATAGTATACCTTACATTAATAAACCAATTATGAAACTTCTTGACAAGCCTCCTGCTTTTTCTGACGATGTGTTTGTAGCTGAAATTGACGGCAACAAAGCCAGAACCCTGCGCGGCTTTTACCCCAGGGTATCCAAAGCCCTGTTCTTCCCCGATTATTTCGGCAAAAACCTGGATGCTTTGTTTGACTGCCTTTGCTCCCTGGAGGTCGTGGGTAAAGAAGACATTGTGTTGCTCATTCGCAACGCGGAATTTTTTCTTTCGAAAGAAAAGGAAGAAAAGCGAAACGCCGCACTGGATGTGCTGCGCGATGCCGAAAAGTCTGAAAACCGGGCCGACGGCGCCAAATTCCGGGTCATCGGGCTGCGTTAATGAGGCTGGCTTTATGCCGTTTATCCCACAAATCCGGTCATTTACATACAAACTTTAGGATGAAAGCTATCTCCTTGCCGCCACGCAGCGGGCTTTGCCTATTTTTGCCGGCAAATTGTTGATCATGAAAAAATTCCTCGCTTGCCTGCTTTTCATATTCCCAGCCCTGTTGAACGCTCAAGGGATGTGGTTGCCTTCCATGTTGGAAAAACAGAATGAAAAGGAGATGAAATCCATGGGCATGAAAATCAGTGCCGACGACCTTTACAACGTGGCCAAAGCCAGTGTAAAAGACGCCATCTGCTTGTTCGGCGGCGGCTGCACCGGAGAAGTCATTTCGGGCGAAGGCTTGCTGCTGACCAATCACCACTGCGGCTTCGACGCCATTCAGCAGCTGAGCAGCCTGGAAAACAACTATGTCGAAGACGGATTCTGGGCCAAAGACCGGGAAGCGGAATTGCCCGCGCCGGGTGTCACTGCCATGTTTGTGATCCGTATGGAGGATGTGAGTGGGCTGGCACTGCAAAATGTGACGGATAATATGGCCGAACGCGACCGCCAAGCCCAGATCGACAAAAACCTGGCACAGATCAGAAAAAACACCAAAACAGAAAAGTGGGAGGAAATAATGATTCGCCCATTCTACAATGGCAACCAATACTATTTATTCGTCACCCAAACCTTTCGCGACCTGCGTTTCGTGGGGGCGCCACCGAGCAGCATTGGCAAGTTCGGCGTCGATACCGACAACTGGGTATGGCCCCGGCATACGGGCGATTTCTCCATGTTCCGCATTTACGCCGACAAAGATGGGCGTCCGGCAGATTATGCCGCCGACAATATGCCATACCGCCCGCGCCATTTCCTGCCAATCTCATTAAAAGGCGTTGAACCGGGTGATTTTACCATGGTGTACGGCTTTCCCGGTCGTACCGACGAATACCTGACGGGAGCAGCGGTGCAACAAGTTGCCGAAGTCCTCGATCCCGCCCGTGTAGCTGTTCGCGACCGCGCCCTGAAGATCATGGATGGCTTCATGCGCAAAGACCCATCCGTCAAAATCGCATACGTGTCGCGATACGCCAGCATCGCCAACGGCTGGAAAAAGTGGATCGGCGAAATCCAGGGCCTAAAAACATACAAAGCGCTGGAAAAGAAAGCGGAATATGAAGCGGAATTCAGCAACCGTGTAAACCTGAATCCAGATTTCAAGTATAAATTCGGCAACCTGTTGCCTCGCCTGCGGGAGCTGTACAGCAATATCGAACCTTATGCCCTGGGCAGGGAGTACTATTTTGAAGCCTGTGTCCGCAACAATGAAATACTGTCACAAGCAGCTTCACTGAACAGCTTAATCGACGTGTTCGATAAAAACGGGGAGGCATTTTTGAGCCAGAAACAACGGGATATGGCGCCTGCCCTGGAGGCTTTTTTCAAGGATTACCGCCCTGCAGTGGACGAAGCAGTTTTTGCCGGGCTGATGGAACTGTTTGCAGAAAACGCAAAGCCGGAATGGGGTGGCCAATATGTCAAAACGGAAGCAGCCAAACATGGCGGGTACGCAGGCTTAGCTTCCCATTTATTCCAGAACAGCGTCATAAACAACCGCGACAAACTGAAAGCACTCTTTGCGGAACGGCCCATAAAGGTGGTGGAGACATTGCGCAACGACCCGGCATACCTGTTCTGGAAAACCCTGAACGACGCCTACACAACCAATATTCAACCAAAAATACAGGAGCTGCAACCCCAGATCAACCTGCTGCAACGGCAATACATGGCTGC
>CAYVPM010000215.1:0-5735 GCA_964453475.1 uncultured Saprospiraceae bacterium
ACTTTGTCGTTTTGACTTGCCCAATATAGCCCCGGGCATTTATTTCCTGAAGATCCAATTGGGCGACAATACTTATGTCCGCAAGGTTGTAAAAGCAGCCTCAAATTAACCTTCTCTGCTGCAAACATGAGTGGGCACAATGTCATCTGCATTACATTTTCAGCATTCAAGAAAAAAAAGCAAAGTACTTGTTAATAAATCAAATACATAAATGTAACTTTGCCTCACATTCGCGTCTAATCGCAATGATACCCGAGGTTGGTTTTATACCTCAAGTGTTTTAATCTGCCCCCTGCAGTCTTTCCTACCGTTACCTAATCTTCCTCCTTTTCGACACGCTCCAGTGTATACTGGTAGCTTCATCCTTTATACCTGTACGCGCATGCTTCATTTGCCTGTAAAGGTTTAGGAACGCCTTCATTTACCTGTAATCTCCTATTCTATTAATCCTTACCTAGGAGAGTTACGCTTCAGATTTTAATTTTTTGCTGTACCCGGTTGGGTCATTGTCTGCATTGCAGCTTTTGCTGTTTGACTAAATGCCTTTTGCGCATTTTCTCAAGCATTTTAGCTTTTTCGACAAAACTTAAACTGGGATTATCCAAGCTGCATGTATCCATGTGGCCTTCTTTGATATTGCCTATTACCAATCTGGAAATCGATACATTTCGTTACAACGAAACTGCAAACATTTATGAAATCTTTTACATTCCGCGCTCAGACGTTCCTCACAACCAATGTTTTAGGAACTCTTTTGTCCACGACCATCGCCCTTGCAGGCAGCAGTATGATTTCGCCGGTTCTGGCAAATGGCCCTGCCAACAACAAAAAGGGAGACCCCGTAAAAGATGTCATGGTTGTCAGGCCTGATGTAACAAACCCAGACTGGATGCTGGGCAATGCCTACCATACAGGCAATGGTTTGTCTGCGAACGCGGTAAGCAGCAAATGCCAGGATTGCAACAACGTCACCAACGGTGGCACCATTGCAGCCAACCAAACCATTTCAAATGGCGGTGATCCGGCGCCATTCACCAACGTGACGTTCCCGTCGGGGGGCTCTGGCACCATCGAATACCTCTGGCTGAAAAGCACGACTATTCCTTGCCCGGCTCCAGGAGATGCATCATGGGTGACGATCTCAGGTGCGACTTCTGCTACCTACGATTCGGGGCCGCTTTCTGTCTCCACCTGCTTTATGCGCTGTTCCAGGCGTGCCGGCTGCTCCAACTATGATGGAGAATCGAATGCGCTAACCGTTACAGTAACGAATGACTGCGATTGTGCGGGAAACCTTGTATTGAACCCAAGCTTTGAAAGTGGGACGGCTAACTGGAGTACCTTTAATGGTACGCTCAGCGTAGGTACCTATGCCGCCCAGTGCGGCGCCAATTCAGGCCACTTTCAGGAAGGCGGCGGGAGCGGCAACGGCGGAGCTTACCAGGATATTACGGGGATTGCCCCAGGCACCGTTATTAACCTAAACGTGTTTGGTGGTGTTCACAATGCCGCATACGCCGCTTACGTCGCCGTTGAGTTTTACAATGGTACCACTTATATCAGTAGTATCAATCAGGAGGTGAATACAATACTGCCCAGTATGTCGGAGTACAACCTATCAGGCACCGTTCCTTCCGGCGCCACAAAGGTTCGTGTCATATTCTATGCCGACCAGGACTGGATAAAGACAGATTTTTGGTGCCTGACCACGTCCACTTGCAACGCAAGCATCACCGGATTGCTTTTCAATAAAATGGACGGAGGCGCCGACATTACCATCACCAACGGAGGAACTTATAATTTGAGCGACATTTCAGGCCTTTACAACCTGGAGGGGATTGTGACGAGCGGCAGCGAGAGTGCTTTCTACACAGTAACGGGGCCAAGCTCCGGTACCGTCCTTGAAAATGCCGAACCATATAACTATCCTGGCTCGGGTTCTGCATGGTCGCCAGCTGCCGGCGCTTATACAGTCAATCTAAAAATTTATTCTGCTGATAACCAGGGAGGCCTGCTTTGTGACGAGGAAACCTTCACGTTTACCCTTGCGCAGTGCAACAATGTGACAAACGGCGGTACCATCGGCAACAACCAGGTTGCTTGTGGTACTTCTTCTTTCGACCCTGCGCCATTTGTAAACATTGCCTTTCCTACCGGGGGCACGGGTACGCTGGAATATTTATGGCTGAAAGCTAACGGCCCAACATGCCCCCCTGTTGGTGATGCGGCCTGGCAATCGATTGCTGGCGCTAACTCAGCTACTTATGATTCGCCTGCATTAACGCAAAGCACCTGCTTCATGCGTTGTTCGCGCAGGGCTGGTTGCACCGAATGGGATGGTGAATCCAATATCATCACGGTAAAGTTGAGCAACCTCACGTTGAGCACCACACAGACCAATGTGTCGTGCAACGGTGGCACAAATGGTGCTGTCAACTTGACCGTGAGTGGCGGCATCTCGCCCTATACCTACGCCTGGTCGAGCGGCGCCACCACCCAGAACATCACGGGCCGGCCTGCCGGCACCTATACCGTAACGGTTACCGATGCTATCGGCTGCACCAAAACAATTTCTGCCACCATTACCCAGCCGGCTGTCATCGTGCTGAGCACAACGGTGGTGAACGTATTGTGCAATGGCGCTTCCACTGGTTCGGTTAGCTTAACGGTAAGTGGCGGCATCTCACCGTACACTTATGCCTGGTCATCTGGCGCTACCACGCAAAACATTACCAGTCGCCCGGCAGGCACCTATACGGTGACGGTGACGGATGCCAATGGTTGTACCAAAACCACCTCGGCCACCATCACCCAACCATCGGTTTTGACCTTGACCCAAACCATCGTCCACGTCCTTTGCTTTGGCGGCACTAATGGCTCCGTAGATCTTACGGTGAGTGGCGGTACGACTCCATATAGTTATGCATGGTCAACAGGTGCGACTACCCAGGACATCAGCGGCCGCGCCGCAGGCACTTACACCGTAACGGTGACAGATGCCAATGGGTGTACCAAAACATCTTCCGCTACAATAACGCAACCAAGCGAGGGGATAAAGTTATCGACCACCGAGGTGGATGTACTCTGTGGTGGGTCAGCTACGGGTTCTATAACCCTCACAGTTGAAGGAGGAACATCACCGTTTACCTACTCCTGGTCAAACGGTGCTACCACCCAGCATATCAGCAACCTTACCGCCGGCAATTACACCGTAACGGTGACGGATGCGAACAGTTGCACAAAAACCATATCCACTGACATAAAACAAATACCGGCAATCGTACTGAGCACAACGCAAGTGAATGTGCTTTGCAATGGTGCTTCAACGGGTTCAATTACCCTGACAAGAAGTGGCGGCACTTCGCCCTATACTTACTTGTGGTCGAATGGCGCAACGACCCAGAACCTGACCAGTCGGCCAGCGGGTACTTACACCGTTACTGTAACAGATGCTTATGGTTGTACCAAGACGACTTCAGCAACTATTACCCAACCTCCGGTGATTGCGCTGACTACCACCCAGGTCAATATCCTTTGCAACGGCGCCGCTACGGGTTCTATCGACCTCAGCGTGTCGGGTGGAGTTTCTCCCTATACTTATGCCTGGACTACAGGCGCTACCACCCAGGATATCAGCAACCTGGCTGTTGGCACCTACACCGTGACCGTGACGGATGCGAACAGTTGTACCAAAACAACTTCTGCAAGCATTGTGGTTGGGCCAGCAACGATAATACTGACGACAACCCAGGTCAACGTGCTGTGCAACGGCGCTTCCACTGGTTCTGTGGACCTGACAGTTACAGGGGGGACAAGCCCATACACTTATTCATGGTCTTCCGGTGCTACCACCCAGGATATCAGCAACCGCCCTGCGGGTACTTACACCGTTACTGTAACAGATGCTAATAGCTGTACCAAGACAGCCTCAGCAACGATTACCCAACCTTCGGCTATTGTATTGAGCACAACACAAGTGAACGTGGCTTGCAACGGCGCTTCCACGGGTTCTATTAACCTGACGGTGTCTGGCGGTGTTTCCCCATACACGTACAACTGGGGCGGCGGCATCACCACCGAAGACCGCAGTGGCCTGGCAGCGGGCACCTATACCGTAACCGTTACGGATGCCAACAGCTGTACCAAAACAACTTCTGCCACCATTACGCAACCGGCCAGCGCCCTGGCACTTTCAGCGATTGTTGTCGATCCAACCATGAGCTGTAGTTCTTCAAATGGCTCCATCGACCTCACCGTGACTGGGGGTGTTTCTCCTTATACTTACAACTGGACGAATGGTGCTACAACGCAAGATTTATCAAACCTGCCTGCCGGTACGTACACCGTAACGGTCACGGATGCCAACACTTGTACAAAAACTGCCTCCTACACCTTAGTAGCTGACAACAGCTCAACTACAATAACAGGGCCTGGTACCAACTGTACCAACACCTTTACCTATACGGTCTGCCAAACAGGCAATGCAATCAGTCACTTTGTGTTGCAGCTTCCTGCATGTATCACTTCCAGCAACATCACCTCCGTTCAGCGCAATGGGTCATCACACCCCTGGACACTTGGCACGGACGGCTCTTGCAACGTTTACGGCTTGAAATGGGATAACCTTTCTATCGGCAATGGGCAATGTGCCACATTGTCGGTGACATTCAACACCATGTACACCGTTGGCCAGATAAATTACACCAGTAAATATTCTAGTTGTTGCCAAACAGGTACTATTAACGGTCCTGTCTCCTGTGTGCCGGCCACTACCGTTTCGATTACCGGTGGCGGCAATATTTGCAATGGACAGAGTATTACCTTGACTGCCAGCGGCGGTGGAAGCTACACCTGGAGCACAGGTGCTACTACCACTTCTATTACGGTTTCTCCTTCTACGACTACCACTTATTCCGTGACCAGCACCAGTGGCTGCACCTCTACAGCTTCTGCTACTGTAACAGTAAACCCACTTCCTGTCCTGAGTGTTACTTCTGTCAACCCAACTTGCGGGCTAGCCAATGGTTCTATTGACCTTACGGTTACCAGCGGTACAGCTCCTTATACGTATGCATGGACGAACGGCGCAACAACGCAAGACCTTGCCAACCTGAATGCCGGCACGTACACCGTGACAGTAACAGATGCAAATGGTTGCACCAAAACTACCTCAAGGGCAATTACCAACGTTAGTGGCCCCGCGCTCAGCACCACCCAGGTGAACGTGCTTTGCAATGGCGCTTCCACCGGTTCAATTGATTTGACGGTTACTGGCGGCACCAGCCCTTATACCTATAACTGGGGCGGCGGCATCACAACACAAGACAGGAGCAACCTGGCTGCCGGCACTTATTGTGTGACGGTAACTGATGCAAATAACTGTACAGCAAGTACTTGTGTCACTATTACCCAACCAAGTGCTGTGGTATTGAGCACGACGCAAGTGAATGTGCTTTGCAACGGCGCATCTACTGGTTCCATCAACCTGACAGTGAGCGGCGGCATTTCACCCTACACCTATAACTGGGGTGGCGGCATCACCACGCAAAACCGGACAGGTCTGGCGGCGGGCACCTACACAGTGACGGTTACGGACGCTAACAGTTGCACGAAGACAGCCTCTGCGACGATCACGCAACCACCGGCAGTGGTATTGAGCACGACCCAGGTGAACGTACTGTGCAACGGCGCGTCCACCGGCTCCATTGACCTGACGGTCTCCGGTGGTGTTTCTC
>CAYVPM010000216.1:0-5721 GCA_964453475.1 uncultured Saprospiraceae bacterium
GCACAGGCTGCCACTTCCATGCTTTTGAAGGATATGGGGCTTGCAGGGGCCGCGATGATGTACGCGCTCAATTATGCAAAAGATCGCTCTGTAATCGGTTAAGGAGATTCGGGGCTTCAGGGTTGGTACTAAAATCTGAAAAACAGTTTTATAGGCAGGAACAACCGCGTAAAACCTGAAGCCCCGAAATCATTTACTGCTGAAACCCATTATTCAATATTTTCTGCTCAATATTGGTTGTAGAATACCCTTCTACAAAAGGCAAGCTGAGTACTTGCCCGCCATTCGCCAGTACCAAATCCGAGCCAACGATTTGTTCCGGCTTCCAATCGCCACCCTTCACCAATATATCGGGCTGCACCTGTTTGATAAGTTCCAAAGGCGTATCTTCTTCGAAGATCACCACAGCATCTACAACCACCAACGCTGCGAGCAAGTGGGTGCGGGTCAGCTCGTCATTTATCGGCCTTGTCGGCCCCTTCAGCCTCCGCACGGAAGCTTCACTGTTCAGACCAATAACCAGCCGTTCTCCGAGCGCGCGGGCATCGGCCAGGTAATGGAGGTGACCGAAATGCAAGATATCGAAACAACCGTTGGTAAAAACAATCCTGTCGCCCGCAGCGCGCCACTGCGCCAGGGTATTGGCAAGTTGTGCGTTTGATAGTATTTTTGCTTCGATTGTTGTGAAATTCGACATAGTAAACGAACTCAGTTTTTTTATGAAAGACCCAATAAAAGTAGATGTTCCCGTCAATTCTATTGAAAGGATGCTCAACGCGGCAGCCCTGTTGTTAGCAGGCGGGGCACTGTTGCTGGCTTTTTACCACTATACCAGCCTGCCGGATCAAATCCCGTCCCATTTCAACTATAAAGGCGAAGTAGACAGGTATGGTTCAAAATACCTCCTCTTTTTATTGCCCGGGATTGCCATTGTGACGGCTTTGGGGATTATTTATTTGTCTGGATTCCCTCATAAGTTCAACTATCCCAAAAAAATAACGACTGAAAATGCCGCTTATGAGTACCAGCGCGCCCGTTTCGTGATTCGGGTGCTCAATGTGTGCGCCAGCTTGTTGTTTTTTGTACTCACCTGGGAAATCATCCAAACAAGCGGTAGCGAGGCTTCTACAATGAACGGGCTTACTTATATGGCGTTGGCTGCGCTGCTGCTGGCGCCGCTTGCGGTATATTGGACTTGGCCGAAACAAGAGAGGGTCTAATTACGTACAGCGACATAATGGTTTCGTTGCGATAGATGGCCGCCGGTTTGGCCAAGGTTTCGTCTGGATTAGATCCAACCCAGCATTTCTACTGACTATGAATCAAGCCTTTGGGGTTGGGTTTCTCGATTTAACAGCGGCAGCAAGACCAAGGCTGAAGCACCTGCCACAATATTGTAAAAAATCTGAATCGTGAAAAAGGCAATGTTCGCATACGAGAACGCATCGCCGCCATTGATGCCGTACAAAGCGAGTCCCGCAATGCACAAAGCGTGATATGTGCCCATGCCGCCCGGCGAAGGAATCACAAAACCCAGGGTGCCAAATACAAACACCATCAACGCAGCACTCGCCGTGAGGTGCTCTGTGGGAACAAAAGCCTTGAGGTTCCACCAGCATTGAAGGTAAAACATGGCCCATATTCCTATGGAATAAAGCAGGAACAGGCCTGTATTTTTCAACTTGAACACACTTTTCAAGCCCTCCCAGAATCCCTGCATCAGGTTCAACAACTTCTGAACCAAAGCCAGTTGTAGCAGCATTTTACGGAACAAGTACAAACCCAACAAACCGGCAATTCCCAATCCCAGCAAATAAAACCAACGCTTGTTCGAACCCGGCTCCGCTCCCCCACCCTGGTTCTGTTGCATGAAATCCAACAAGGTCTTTCCCTCAAAAACAAATGCCAGGCCTACGACCAAGCCAAGGCAGACAAAATCCATCAAGCGGTCGACAACCAGGGTACCCATCACTTTTTCCAGCGGAATCTTTTCGTAACGTGCCAGCGAACCTGCGCGCACCACCTCGCCCACGCGCGGGAACCCCAGGTTGGCGAAATAGCCCAATAATATGGTCAAAAATGCATTGTAGAATTTCGGTTGGTAGCCCATTGGCTGCAATAACATCTGCCAGCGCAAAGCCCGGAAAACATTGCTGACCGTGAAAGCCAGCACCACAGCGCCCAGCCAGCCCAGATGCACCGTGGAAAAATCATGCAATAACTTGTGCATCAAGCTGCATTGGTCAGAAGGCACCCCATCCAGGCGGCACTGCTCCTGAAAAGCCTTGTTTTGGCTGTTGAACACCAGCGCCAGTATCGCGCTCCCAAGACCGAGAAAAAAGAGAATTTGAAGTATTTTTTTTGTCATGCTGCGGATAGCATTTGCTTCGGGGGCAAATTAGGAAGCGGCAAAGTTGCGGAATTTCGCTTGCCCAGGGATATAAAAAATAGCGTTATTCAAATTCAATAAGTTTAATTGTATCATCGGGGCACTCAATCTATAAGTCCCTGTACCTGCCCGGATCAAAAGCGGCAGTATTAATCGAAGGCTGTTTCCCGGTAGCCAATTCCGCTACCAACTTCCCTGTTGCGGCGGCTTGGCTTAGGCCCAACATGGCATGCCCGGTGGCAATCATCAAATTTTTGGTCTTTTTGGCAAATCCGATATAAGGCAGTCCGTCTGCGGAAAGTGGCCGAAACCCATACCAAACTTTTTTGCGCAAGTTTTCTTGCAGCGTTTTTAGGTTGGCAAGCTCCTGAAATGAAGGATCGGCAGTAAAGCCTGGCAGGAACTTTGGCACCGCTTCCAAAATCCCTTGCACCCTGGGGAACAGGATTTGGTCGTTCACCGCTCCGATTTCCATGGTGCTGCCGATGCGCAACTGGCGTTCCCATGGAGTTAGCGCCACCTTTGCTTCCAACAAAATGCAAGGGTGACGAAGTGCCTGCCTGCTTACGTCAATGGTCATCGAGTATCCTTTGCCGGGCATAAGGGGGAGGTGTTCTCCAGCCATTTTTGCCAGTTCAGCAGACCAGGAGCCGGCTGCCAGCACTACAAGGTCGCTCGAAATGGAAAGGGTTTGTTGGTCGTTATCGGGGCTGTTGTACCGAAGGGCTGTCACAACACCCTGATCTTTTTGAACGCCGACAACAGCAGCATTTTTCATGATTTTCACCCCGCGCTTTTCCAGCAGGGCTGGCAATTGGCGCATGAGGGTATTGGGGTGCAGGTGGGCGTCGTCTTTGTACCAGGCGCCGCCGCGAACGTCGGGCATCAATTCCGGTTCGAGCGCATGAGCCTCTTCCCTGGAAAGCAGATCGATTTTCAGGCCCATATCTCGGCCCATGCGCACATTTTCAAGCTCGCCTTTTTCGTATTTTTCGGTTTGGAAATAGTTGACACAGCCATTTTCAGCATATTCGAACTGTAAGTCGCCACTGTTTTTCCATGCTGCCGTAAGCGCTTTGGAAAGCAGCAGCAAATCGAGCATCGGGCGGGCGCTGCGGGCAACATGGCCAGCGTTACAGGCGCGCATAAATTTAATCCCCCAATTGAGCAAGCGCGGGTTTAAGCTTGGCCGCACGTAGAACGGGCTTTTCTGGTCGAACATCCAGAGGATTCCCTGGCTGATGATGCCTGGCTGGGCCAGGGTAGGAAAGTGAGAGGGCGAGAGAAAGCCCATGTTGCCAAAAGAGCAGTTGTCTTCCAGCTTGTCGCGCTCCAGCACAGTAACATCCCAGCCTTCTTCTTGCAAGTAAAGGGCCGCGCTCAGTCCAATAATGCCCCCGCCAATGATGCATGCTTTCATATCGGAAACAACTTATGAATCGTAATCGTCCTCATCGCCGTCCTGGACGGCCCCATTGCCGTTGAGAATGCCGAGTGAGGTCATGGCGCGCTCGCTGGCCAGCTGTTCAGCGCTTTTTTTATTGAAATCATCGGCAGTGCCGTATTTCTTGCCATCGACAAAAACAGCGACCTTGAACTTGTCCCGCTTTTCGCTTTTGTATTTGGCCACCACTTTGTACTCGATGGCGCGGCCATTTTTCTGGCACCACTCCAACAATTGGCTTTTGTAATTGTCGTCGAAGCTCTCCAATTCGTGTATGTCAAGGTATTTTCGCAGGATACGGCGTACCACGTAATCCTTGGTGCGATCATATCCAACCTCAATATAAACGGCACCAACCAGGGCTTCCAGGGCGTTGCCGAGCATTGATTTGGAGAGCCGGGTCTGGTTGTAATTGGCCAAAAAAAGGTCTAGCCCCATTTTGTCGGCGATTTCGTCCAGGGAATTGCGTTTGACGATTTTGGAGCGCATTTTTGTCAGAAAGCCTTCGTCGCTGTTCGGGTACTTTTTGAACAAATATTCTCCGACAATGGTGCTGAGCACGGCATCACCCAAAAACTCCAGGCGTTCGTTGTTGGCGACCGCATAGTCTCTGGAGGTAAAGGTGCTTTTGTGGAAAAAAGCAAGTTTGAACAACGGAAGATGCAGGGGTGTAAACCCTATCAATTGGCGTAGCCGGCGGGCAAGTTCCCTGTCCGGATGGAAATGATAATTGTATAGTCGACGGATAAATCGCACAAGATCAAGGTTTTGGGCAGGCTCTTATGCCTGTCGGAAAATAATGGAAGCATTGTGCCCCCCAAAGCCAAAGGTATTACTTAGAATGGCTTTTACTTTTTTATGTTGCGCTTCATTAAAGGTCAGGTTGAGTTTGGGGTCAATTTCCGGGTCGTCGGTAAAATGGTTGATCGTAGGTGGCACAAAATCGTATTTCATGGCAAGTAAGCAGGCGATGGCCTCAACGGCGCCCGCAGCGCCCAGCAAGTGCCCTGTCATGCTTTTTGTTGCAGAAATGTTCAGGTTGGTTGCCTCGGCGCCAAATACGGTGCTGATCGCCTTCAACTCAGCCACATCGCCAAGGGGTGTGCTGGTGCCGTGGGTATTGATATAGTCGATGTCGCCAGGTTTAATCCCTGCATCCTCGAGGGCCAGGTTCATGACATTTATGACGCCTAACCCTTCCGGATGGGGTGCTGTGATGTGGTAGGCATCGGCAGTGGCTGCGGCACCCATTACTTCAGCATAAATGGTTGCCCCCCGGCGCTTGGCATGTTCGTATTCCTCTAATATCAATGCCCCGGCGCCTTCGCCCAAAACAAACCCATCGCGGTCTTTGTCGTATGGCCGGGATGCGGTCGCAAATTCGTCATTGCGTTCACTGAGCGCTTTCATGGAATTGAACCCACCAACTGCTGTCTTCGTGATTGAGCCTTCCGAACCTCCGGTCACGATAATGTCGGCTTTGCCAAGCCGGAGGTAATCGAATGCATTCATCAAGGCGTGCGAAGAGGAAGCACAAGCCGAAACGGTGGCATAGTTAATGCCCCGGAAACCATATTGGATGGAAATTTGCCCGGCAGCGATATCCGAAATCATTTTCGGGATCAGGAATGGGTTGTGCTTGGGGATGCCATTTCCGAGAATATGGTCTTCAACTTCTTTTTCAAGGGTGTTCAAGCCGCCGATACCTGAAGCCCAGATAACCCCTACGCGGTCTTTGTTTATGGCATCCAGGTCTAGTCCAGAATCTACTATGGCTTCTGCTGTAGAAACCATGGCAAATTGTGTGAACCTGTCGAGCCGGCGTACTTCCCGGCGATCGAGAAAATCTTCCGCCACGAAACCCTTTACCTCACAAGCAAATTTTGTT
>CAYVPM010000217.1:0-5719 GCA_964453475.1 uncultured Saprospiraceae bacterium
CGAACTGGCCAAGTACCAACTGGAAGAAATTATCGGTTTGCGCTGGGAACAAGTGCAACATCCGGCGAAGGAGGAGTGAGGCGTGCGGAATGCGGAGTGCGGAATGCGGAATATCCTGTGGAATTACCTGCAAATCCTGAATTTTGCATTCTATGCACGTCTTGAATCCCAAAATACAAACATGAAACCTGACACCTTTTCTCTCTAAACAGATTATTATGAAGAACTTACCAATTATCCTGAACGTGATCTTGTTCCTGCTGGTCGGGCACCTGTATTATTTGAACTCAAAGAATGCTAAAGCAGCAGAAACCCAGGTAATTGCCCCCCCGGCAAATGCTGGTGGTGTGCGCATCGCTTATGTTAACGGCGACACCCTTGATGCCAAATACGAGTGGCTGAAACAGCAAAAAGAAGCCATCGAACAGCGCATGATCAGTGCCCAAAAAAGCCTGGCCAACAAAGAAGAGGCCCTGATGAAAGATGCGCAAGCACTGCAGGAGAAATTTCAGGGTGGCAATATGACACAGGCTGATGCAGAGAAGGCCGACGCAGCACTCCGCCAACGCGCCCAAAAACTGGAGGAAGAAAAAGAACGCCTGAGCAAATCGCTTAGCGAAGACCAGAAAAAGGCGTTCAACGACCTGTACGCCAATGTGGAAAGCAACCTTAAGACACTCTCCAGCCAAATCGGCTACGATTACATCCTTTCGTATTCCCGTGGCGGTCAAATCCTGCTGGCCAATGACAGCCTGGACATCACCAAAGAGGTGCTGGAATTGCTGAATGCCAAAACGCCAAAGCAATAATCCCAGGTGCCGCCAACCTTCGTTTGGCCTGGCAGCGCAGCGCCGTTCGCGTACCGCCAACCTTCGGTTGGCGCGGGGATAAGGGGGAGTGTAATAAGTGTTGCTTCTGAAAAATACGCCTAACTTTGTTTCGGTTTTTAGCGCCAAAGAATTTCCAGGGTTTAAAAATCTGGAAGTTCCAACGCTCGAACGAAATAAAAATTTGTTCTTTTACTATGTCCGAACCATTTTGTACAACCCAGGTACGGGCATGGCGATGCGCCAACCGAAGGTTGGCGGTACATGCCAAATACGCCAACCGAAGGTTGGCGGTACATGCCCAAATATCAAATTTAAAGCCATGGTTATTTCCATACGTAAGGCAAGTACTGTTGAAACCCCGCTGATTGCCGGCCTGGCACAGCGTATTTGGCGCGAACACTATATCCCCATGATCGGGGAGGCACAGGTGGAGTACATGCTGGATCGCTATTACACCGACGCATCGCTCCAGACTCAAATGGCAGAGGGGCAAGTGTTCTGGCTCCCGGACCTCAATGGCGAGGTCATTGGTTATGTGGCCATCAGCCCAAAAGGGCCCGGCGAGTATTTTTTGAACAAGTTCTACATCGACAATGAAAAACGCGGGATGGGCTTCGGGAAGGTAATTTTGGAACGGGTATTGGCGCAATATCCCGACCTGCGACAACTGCGGCTCACTGTCAACCGGCGAAACTACAAAACCATCAATTTCTACTTCCGGGTTGGTTTTACCATTGAAGGCTGTTTCGATTTCGACATTGGCAATGGTTATGAAATGAACGATTTTATAATGGTACTAAAACTCGGCGGCAAAGAAGAGCACCCCACGCCTTGATCAGCTCAAGCAGCTACAACTTATGACGAACACCAAGCGTGCCTATCTCGCCCTCGGGGCAATTTGCATCATTTGGGGCACCACCTACACGGCCATCAAGTATGCTGTCCTGGATTTCCCCCCATTTTTAATGGTTGGGATACGGCAAACCGCTGCGGGTGTGTTGTTGTTAGCAATGGCCTTTTACCAGGGGAAAGGCGCCGCACTTGACAGACAATATGTTCTCCGTCAGGCAATTACAGGGCTTGCTACCATTACCGGCGGAAACGGCTTCATCACCTGGGGGATGCAATACATCAGCTCAGGTATTGCCGCCATCATAGGCTCGCTTACCCCGGTAATGGTCGTAATTTTTACCGTGATGTGGAAAAGCCCCGACAAAGTCAACACCCGGATGGTTTTGGGCGTGTTGTTGGGCTTTGGTGGGCTGGGCGTGATCTTCAACCATGGCTGGGCCGATTTTATCCGTCCGGAATACCGTTGGGGCGTAGCCGCTTGCCTCCTTTCGTGCTGCACCTGGTCGCTCGGAACGGTCATGGCCAAACGCTGGAACTCCCCCGACGTATCGCCATTGCTCAACGCCGGCATCCAAATTTCGGCAGGAGGCCTGGGCGGTTTTGTGTTGAGCGTATTATTTGACAAAAACTGGGAGATCCGTCACAGCACCCTGGGCTGGGCATCTATGGTTTACCTGACCATTATCGGTTCCGCCCTGGCATTTACCATGTATATGTTTGTTCTGAAACATTTGAGCGCGACCGTTTCTTCGCTGTACACCTACATCAACCCGATTGTGGCATTGCTGTTGGGTTGGCTGCTGTTGGGTGAAATCCTTACAATTTGGATTGCCATAGGCATGAGCATCACCATCACCGGGGTATGGCTGGTTAATTCCGGCGCGTTTGCGGCCATGCGCAAAGCCCGAACAATCAAGAAAGTGCAGTAGTGCTTACTGTTTGAAGGTCATTTTGGTTAAAATGACCGGTTGCGCTTGTGGGTTGCCTTCTATCAATTTCACCGCCGAATCGAGCCCAATGCCCGTGTACACGCTATTGGCTAGCCCCGGCTTTGGCCACTGCACTTCTACCGATTCAATCTTTTCTGCCTGGCCCAGGCCAATTTCCTGGCGCAGGCTTTGGGAGCCGAAACTTCCACCCGTCCCAACCGTGACATAGATGTTGCGTTTGGCTCCGCCCTTTTCCAGCACCGTCACTCTTATTTTAGCGCCTTGCGCATCGCGGTTGCAAGTTTTACCCTCCAGGAAAATTGTGACCCAGTGATTGGGCGTTCCCGGGTTTTCAAACAGCGCACAGTGGGAAATATCGCCTTCGTAGGCGCCGCCCATGACGGCAAAGACATCCTGGTCGCCATCGTTGTCGAAATCGCTGAAAGCAATGCCGTGGCCTTTCTGGATATGCGCAAACCCATTCATGGAAATATCCTCGAATCGTTTGCCGCCCAGGTTGTGGAACATCCGGTTGGGCAACAAGGTGCGCAGGTCAGGCTTTCCGGTGCCGAGGTAAACATCGAGCCATCCATCGTTGTCCAGGTCGCCAAAATTATTGCCCATGGCATAAGTAATGGTGTGCAGGCCGTAAGCGCGGTGTACATCGGTAAACGTTTCGTTGCCATTGTTGCGGTACAAGCGCAGCCAATCACCGGCTGGTTGTTTGCCCAAATATTCGCGAATGAGCGGATCGGCTGTTGGCTTTTGAGGGTCGATCGTAAAATCAGTTACAAAAATATCCTCAAAACCATCGTTATCGAAGTCGAAGAAAAAGGCCGGAAAGCTGTGCTCGGGCTTAGTAACGCCGGCTTTGTCGGAAATATCTTCAAATTTCCAGGAATTGGGGGCGGCGGCGCCCCGGTTCACCAATAGTTTGTTGTCGCCTTTGACATTACTCAAATACAGATCAGGGCGCTGGTCGTTGTTGATATCGCCCCAAACTGCGGCTTTGAAATATCCTGATAAATCAAGTCCCAATTCCTTGGCAACGTTCTTAAAGGTTCCATCGCCATTATTGTGGTAAAGCTCATTGGGATGCACCAATGACGGGTCGATGGTTTCGTTGGCAATATATAAATCAAGAAATCCATCACCGTCATAGTCAGCCCAATCTGCAGCTTGCGTCGGGTGAAAAGAAAGCAAGCCGGCTTCAATAGTTACATCTGTGAAGGTTCCATTGCCGTTGTTGCGCAGCAAGGAATTGGGGTGCAGTCCGCCAGCAAGCCAGCCCCCGCGCAGGATCAGCACATCCCGGTCGCCGTCGTTGTCATAATCGGCGTGAATGGTATTGAGCCCGCTGACAATACCGGTCAGGTTGGCTTCGCGGGTGCGGTCGGCAAAGGTGCCGTCGCCATTGTTGTGCAAAAATTTCGCCTGATCTTTCAGCCCGTATGAAGTCACGAAGAGATCGATGTTGCCATCGCCGTCAAAATCGTCGGCACAAACGCCGCCGGAAATGCCACGCAGGTCGGCGCCAGCGCTGATGGCCACATTTTTAAATCGGATATCACCCCGGCTTTTGAACATCTCCGGCGACATCAACAGGTTTTTGGGCACCTCTGCCGGCCATTTTCCAACGGCCATGTAGGCCAGGTTAAGCAGCCAGCGACTTTGAACATCGTCGGGGTATTTGGCTAGGATGCGCTTGTACACCTTGATGGCGCTCTCCGGACCGGATTTCATGGCATAAACGCCGCCACCTTGCAAGGGCAGGATGCAGGACTCCGCATTGTGGGAATTGACACAGTTTTCCTGCTCGCCCAAGCGCATGTACGAGAGTGCGAGCAGTTCGTATGCCACCTTTGTCTGATCCGTCAAGGTGTCTTTGAATAGTTGGATGATGTCCAGCAATTCCATCGTAGCCGTTTCGTTTTGTCCCATGTTCAGCAACTGATCGGCATACTTGAATTGGAATCCAAGTTTGGCATAAGGCTCATTTTGCTTATCCATCATGTCCTTAAACATGGCAGCCTTCCGTCCATTCAGGTTGTAGCAATCCATGGGACTCGCCGCCTTGAAAATGCTGTCGAGTATGGCGATCATCCGCTGATGGCCATCTGTGGCTGCTTTGGTCTCTGATGGTTTTGGCTCATTTTTACAGGCAAAACAGACCAGGAATATTAAGAGGGACAAAATGTATCGCGAAAAGAGCTGCATCGTTCAAAAATCTTTTATGCCGCAAAGGAACGAATTTTGAAAGCCTTCCCGATCTATACCGTATGGAAAAGACGAAACAAGTAAAAACCAAACTTGCACAAAGGCGAAAAACTTTTCATAATCTTGCCATTCAAAACGAAACCGATTTTTCATGAGCAACAACGCCGCTACCCGCAACCCTTACCTGATACCCTTCGCCCTGGTTTGCAGCCTCTTTTTTCTTTGGGGCATCGCCAACAGCCTGAACGGCTCCCTGATCCGCCATTTCCAGTTTGCCCTCGACCTCGAGCGCTGGCAAGCGGGCATCGTCGACTCTGCATTCTACTTCGGGTATTTTGTGATGGCCATCCCGGCGGGCATATTTATGCGGAAGTGGGGATATAAAAAAGGAATTTTGGCAGGTTTGATGCTGTATGCGGGCGGAGCGATGTTGTTTTACCCTGCTGCCGATATCCGGGTTTATGGCTTTTTCTTGTTTGCCTTGTTCACCATTGCCAGCGGCCTGGCGTTTTTGGAAACGGCGGCCAACCTGTACGTTACTGTGTTGGGCGATAAAAAAGACGCGGAATGGCGCATCAATTTCGCCCAATCGTTCAACGGCATCAGCATCATACTGGGGCCTATTATCGGGAGTTTGTTTATTTTTTCCAAAACAGAGTATACCCCGGAACTTTTAGCGAGCATGACTGCGGAGCAAATTGACGCAGCACGGATCGAATCAGCGCTGTCGGTGCAAGGGCCATACCTGGCGGTAGCAGCGCTTGTGGCAGCGATCGCGGTATTGTTTGCCCTGACTAAAATGCCGGAAGTGGGCCGCGAAGAAGAAGCGTCAGAGGGCATCCTGAGCATTTTCAAGCGGCTTGTAAAGTACCGCCACCTCACTTTGGGGGT
>CAYVPM010000218.1:0-5707 GCA_964453475.1 uncultured Saprospiraceae bacterium
CTTGGGCTTGGATGATAGCGCTTGGCGGTGATTGGAACACCAAGCGAGGCGGAAACACCAAGCAGGGCGCTTGGGCTTGGATAAAAGGTTTGGGCGGTGATTGGAACACCAAGCGCATGCCCAATGCGTTCCTCACCCTGCTCAGCGTTTTTGGCCGCCGCCACTGGAATACAGGTAGAGGCTTGGGAGGCTTTTTGGTAGAATGGGCATCGTGGTGTACTTTTCTGCTTGGTGACAACACCAAGCAGGGCGCTTGGGCTTGGATGATAGCGCTTGGCGGTGATTGGAACACCAAGCGAGGCGGAAATAAAGCCCTCCACCGTTGTTCCAACAATACCATGATCGCTATACTGTTAAGACTTTAAATAAGGACAATAATATTGATCCCCAAATAGATTAATTCCTGAAAAACCTTCTATTAAATGTACATCTTAAACTCAAACTAACAAATGACTAGCTCTGATTGGATAGCTCTCATCGCTTTAATCATCGCAATAATTGGTGCGGTTCTTGCCTTGCTGTCTTTTAATGCTTCAAAAAGAACCGCCATGCTACAAATTAATTTGGATTTAGTTTCTAAAGGAAATGATTTTTTGTGTAAAAATCTGAGCCTTTTAGAATTTCATGGTGTTAACTTGAAAGAACTGAAAGAACTGAATATTACAGAAGAAGAATTTATTTATATTCTAAATTCTTTCTATGCGGGACAAGCATTTTATTATATTCAACAACCCATTATGAAGGTTAAGTTATCAGAGTACAGAAAAAAGATGTTGGAAAACCCAAAGGTTCAAGCCGCTTGGAAAAAAATTATTCGACCGCACCTCATCGGAGAAACTAAATATGTTAAATCTATTGATAAATTTTACGCTAATTTGAAATCAATATGAAAAGTTTTGTCGCTTATTTTGACATCCTAGGTTTTAAAGAGTTTATGGTGAGCCATTCTCATGAAGATGTCGAAAAATGGATTAATCCAGTATTTATTAATATAGAACAGAGTCTGTCAAAAGGGAAAAACGTCACGCGAAACGGTTTAGCTTTTGCAGATATAGAAAAGTCAACAATTCACGCAATTAATTTTTCTGACACTATTGTTTTTATAACTCCAAATGATTCAATCGAGAGTTTTAAGGAATTGTTAGATGTAGCTCATGGATTTAATTGGAGAATGATAGGATATGATTTTCCGGTGCGAGGATATATAAATTATGGGGAAATAGGATTTCGGCAAGCAACTCCTACAGGTTATTATCACGTTAACTCAATTTATGGTAAGGAGGCTCTTAAGGCCTATCAAATGTCAGAATTAATGCAATGGGCTGGTACTGTAATAGACAGGAGTGTTATTGCCAAGATTAATGAATTGAGTAATTTTGATTCAATTACCGCTGACAAGGTGATTCGGTTTAACGTTCCGTTTAAAATCAGCCCTTTTGTTATAGAATATAGGGAAGAGTATTGTTTAAGGCTTGTGACTGATAGTAGCAATCAGATTAATGAAGTTGCTTTTGAGAATAAGGAAAAAAGTATCAGAGAAGTCTTCACAAGACACAATAAAGATAGTTTGTCTAATCCCTCAATAAAACTTAAATATGATAATACAATTAGATTTTTAAAACACTTACTCATACATGTCTATAAATAGACTCTATAGTAGTAAAACCCTAAATCTTTCCTCTAGAAATTCTAAACCCTGCCAGAAGTCCGATATAAAAATTATTCTTTAGTCTCTTCGTGAACCTTGTATTCAATTTTCAGAGGCAAATCTGTCATTGCATAATGTACAAATTGTTTACCGAGTTCTGTAAGCTCATACGAATCGTCATCGTCAAAGGCAGAAGTCATTGATTTTGGCCCCGATCCTTTGGGACGGCGTTCAGGAGCTTTGGGAATAAAATTGCCATAGTAATCTACTTCACGATGTTGTCTTATTACTCCACCAGTGCTTAAATCTCGGAAAAGTAGCTTGAATAAATCTGCATCAGCTGAATTTTCCGCGACTGTTGCTTTTCCTAAACCACTCCACACACCGCCACGAGAAACTCCACTTGTTCCACGCTTGTAAATGACCGCAATAACTTTGAAATGAAGCTCTGAGTATGTTTTGAGCCAATCGATGAATAACCTAACAACCTCATCACTTGTCATACGTGAAGCCGCTGCGTTAGCGAGTATGTTCCTGATATAAGTTCTTTTGTCTTCGCTTTCTGCACCAGACCATTCCCGAAATGTTTTTCTCAGAAGTGATTGATATTCTCTGCTTTCCAATCTTTCAGCAATTTTTTCATCATGGATATCTAGGCGTGCCATAATTTCGAGAATGGTTCTTTCTTTTTCTCGTATCTCATCTTCTAGCATTTTTAGCCAATGCTGAAAGAATTTGTTCACCCGTTCTTGTTCTTTGTCTGACCAGGCTCCTGCTGCCGCAGAAAAGAGTCCTCCAGCAAACGGAACGAGTCCACCGATTACTTCCAAAGCACTTCTGATTACTTTAGGGGTATTTCCTTCTTCTGGTAAGTTTTTATCATCTTCTGCCATAGTCTATGAGTTTCTTTTTGAATTAATTCTTTAGTACAACGTAATTATAGCATTTTTTCTTTGCTTCAGGGAGTAAAATATATTTTTTGTTTCATAATGGCGACGGTGTTGAGTTAAATTTTTGGCAATGATTGAAACGCCGAACGTCTAATTATTTCACCTATTTGCTCCACTCCGTACATTCTCATTGGCTGAACTTTTAGTTTCGGCGGTTCAGCTAGAAATGAATAGAAAATCCAGGAAACTCCTTTTCTTGATTCTGGATGATGTAATAGGTTTCCGTATCGGTCAGTTATGGTGATCAAATCTTTCTCAACCAGGCTTTTGATCGTATTGGAAATAACTTTCCGACACAACCCTGTCTTTTGTATAAACTGTCCATGTGAAATCCGATCCCTAGTCTTACGTTGTCCAGTCCTTTTGTCAATCCATCCATTGGTCTGTCGAATGATAACCAAAATCATTTTCAACTCTGATTCAGTGAGATTGGGAAGGTATTTATCAACCAGGATATTTGGGTATTGTGTGGTTTGCTGGTATCTCATATTGTTTCTTCATCCTCGTTAGCGTGTAATTCAAAATAACCCAGAATGAAATCCAGCAATTCCTTCATTCTAACTCGAATTTCTGGGCTATCCACGGGTTCAGGCCTAGAAGTTGCCTCTTCGGCAATTTCTGCTATACTGATTCGAGGTATGTCTCGTTCATGCCCACATGATGAAAAATCCAATCGATTTGCGATCTCATAGAACGGTGATCGTATTGTAATTGCTGGTTTTTTCTCTTGTATTGAAAGGTTCGAGGTGATGATTTTCATAATTTTTCTTTTTTCTTCTGTTATCGCCGATAAATATGAATTCTTAACGCTTTTAATCAGTTCGAGGAAATTTTTGGCTTTCCTGAAAATGGCATCTTTCTGACCTAAAATCTGACTCGTTTTGTGGCGCAGCCCTTGTAATTCGACAAGCAGCATTTCTTTTTTCTCTTCAAACAAGCATTTATCAATAGCATTTTCAATATAGGCATCCGTCAATCGCTCAAGTTTCTGTGAAATTTTGCCGTGCTGCATTTTTATTGATTCTTCAACTCCCTTTTCGTTGGCAGACCAATTTCCCTGTGCTTCTTCTAATAGTTCATCCAAGACATGAGATTCTACTTTATGAAGCTGTATCTTTTCAAAAGATCGAATCATGGCTTTCTCAATAATCTCTTCACGTATACCCTTGGTTGAGCATCCCTTGGAGTGACAACGATAGTACACATGTCCTTTCTGTCTTTCACCAATCAGAGAGTACCCACAATCATTACATTTTACCAACCGGCGGAAAATAAAGTCATGTTTGATATGTCTAGAATTTGTTTTGCCGGTAAGGATGTTCTGTACTTCGGTGTAAAGCTTCGATGAAACTAAAGGCTCGTGTCCTCCTTGGAATGTCTTACCTTTTACTTTCAGTATCCCAGCATAAAATGGATTATTTAACGTAGCCGACATCCTTGATTTGGTTATAAACCGGCCTTTTGAATTTCTCAATCCAAGTTCTCTCATTGTTATTGTGAGTGTTTCTAAATTGTATCTTCCGGTTGCATATAATTGAAACATTTTCTTAATCAGTGGCCCATGTATTGGGTCAATTGTCTTTAATTGCCCACCACCATTGTTGAGATAACCGATTGGAGCGCCGAAGGGATAGATTCCTTGTTTCAATCTACCGTATAATCCTTTCATGGCTTCGTCACGGAGATTACGAATGTAATCAGATGCAATGACCGCCTGAATATCGGCAGCCAGGCGGCCACCACGGGTATCCATGTCAAGACTTTCATGAGCAAAATGGACATCAACACCTTTATCAATCAAGTCACCCAATGATGCCCAGTCTCTGAGATTTCGAGCACTCCGGTCAATCTTATGAATGATGACTCCGCTTCCTTTGTCAGTTTGCAGGAGCTTCATCATTTTATTAAACAACGGCCTTCCTTGCTTAGCAGCCGTTTCCAATTCCTCAAACCACTCTGTAATATGCAGTTCATGTTTTTCTGCATATCGAACAATCGCTTCTTTTTGTTCTTGAAGCGAGACCCCGGTGCCTTGTTTGACGGTTGAAACCCGTATATATCCATACACTTTTTTCATATATTAATATGTTCACTTTACTACCTATTCTGCTAATCGTCAAAGCTTGGAAGCTCCTTTCCCTCTCGTTCATGCCGATCACAGATTTCTTTTACCACTAGAAGATAATCCTGAAAATTTTGCTCGGCCTCAAGTAATTCCTCCTCCGTTTTCCCATTGCACAAGTCTCTAATAAACTTCATTGTCTTTGATTGTTTTTTCTCGATGTTCATACAATCAGATTACGGGTTTTAGAGAATTGCGGTAGACGGCATAATTTGCTATTTTGGCTATTTCTACCGTCTATAAAATCCAGTTTCCTTGCATTAGGATTACGTAATGCAAAATGGAAACAAAGACATCACTTACTTCGGGGAAACGACTTGGCGGAATGACCGACAACGGTTTGGCATCAAACAAGCCGACAGGTTGATGCACACCTATATAATAGGTAAAACGGGAACGGGAAAATCTACCTGTCTGGAAACTATGATCCTCCAGGATATTCAAGCAGGTCGAGGATGTTGCCTGCTGGATCCTCACGGTGACCTTGTAGAAAAAATCGTAAAGACAATTCCGGAATGGAGGAAGAACGATTTGATCTACTTCAACATTCCTGATCCGAACCTCAAACTCAGGTACAATCCGTTTAAGAAGGTAACTCTTGAAAAACGATCACTGGTTGCATCCGGTATTCTGGAAGTTTTCTCAAAGCTCTGGGACACCGCTTGGGGAGTGAAACTAGAACACATATTACGGTATGCGATTTTGACACTGCTGGATCAACCTAAAGCCACCATTGCGGACATTTCTGAGATTTTGCTGAATAAGGATTTCAGGAGGCAAGCACTATTTAATGTCAAAAGCGAGATCGTCAAGAAATTCTGGAAGCGAGAATTTACCGAATACAACAAGTATGATTTGCTACCGGTGTTAAACAAGATCGGCGGAATTCTGGTGCCTCCGGTGATACGGCGAGTACAGATTGAAAAAACCGAAGAAGTTTACCAACCTAAGGCAAAGGATGAAAAGAAAAAAGTACAGGTCAAAAAA
>CAYVPM010000219.1:0-5691 GCA_964453475.1 uncultured Saprospiraceae bacterium
CGTCCACCGTCCACCGTCCACCGTCCACCGTCCACCGTCCACCGTCCACCGTCAAAAATGTACAAACTCACTCAATACTCACACGGCGCCGGCTGCGGCTGTAAAATATCGCCGAAACTGCTGGATAATATTTTGCAAACCAGCGTATTGAAGCAACCCTTTCCGGCATTGTTGGTAGGCAATGAAGAACGCGACGACGCAGCGGTGTACGACCTTGGCGACGGTACAGCCCTGGTGAGTACCACCGATTTTTTCATGCCTATTGTCGACGACCCGGAAGATTTCGGGCGCATCGCTTCCGTCAATGCCATCAGTGACGTGTATGCCATGGGCGGAAAACCGTTGATGGCCATTGCGATATTGGGTTGGCCGATCAATGCCTTGCCGCCTGAGGTGGCCAACGCCGTGATCGAAGGCAGTCGCAAAGCATGTGCGGAAGCGGGCATCCCGCTCGCGGGTGGGCATAGCATCGATAGCCCGGAGCCAATATTTGGATTGGCCGTTACAGGCAGGGTGGATATCAAAAACCTGAAGAAAAATGGGGGCGCAACACCCGGCGCGAAACTATACCTGACCAAAGGGCTTGGCGTGGGCATATTGACTACGGCGCAAAAAAAGGACTTATTGAAGCCAGAACACACCCAAATTGCACCCGAAAGCATGAAAATGCTCAACAAGGCGGGCGAGCGTTTTGGCAAGCTGCCTTATGTGCAAGCCATGACGGATGTGACCGGCTTTGGCCTGCTCGGTCACCTCAGCGAAATGTGCGAAGCAAGTAATACCAGTGCCATCGTTCATTTTGGCCATGTACCAACAATTGACCGGACGATACTCGACTATTACCTGGACAACAAGTGTGTACCCGGTGGCACCAACCGCAACTGGGAAAGTTACGGCCATAAAATAGCCGGAGCGGAAGAGCCTGTAAAACGCAACATCCTGGCCGATCCGCAAACAAGTGGAGGACTTCTTGTGGCTGTTCGAGCAGGGTTTGAAGCTGCGTTTCAGGCTGTAGCAGCGGAAGAAGGTTTTAGCCTCGAACCTTTTGGATTTATGATAGCTCGGCAGGAAATATTGGTAACAGTGGTTTGAGCAAACGCTGGTTCCCTAAAAATCCGGAATATCGACAGTATCTACCCTTACTGAATACCCTGAGAAATTGCCCAGCCCACCGATCATGTTGTTGTACACGGCATCTGGTTCGCTCAGCGGCAAATTGCTACTCTGCCGCGACAAGGAAAGGTGGTAGCGGTAGAATTCCTTCGACAAAGTGCGCCAGCTAATGTACAAGGTACGGGGCCGTTCGGTGCCAAGTTTTACCGGTATCCGTGCCGTGAGGTAGAGCGTCTGGCGGCCAGCAGCCCAGTAATTCTCATTGATCAGCACCACGGGTTCCGGGATATTATGCAACAAGGAAATAGTGCGGCCATCAGCCAGGAAATTGGTTGGCCGTTGAATGGTGTATATGTCGGAGGGGTCGCTCGATTCGCTTACCTCGGTATCATCGCTTATATAAAAGGCAAAGTATGGCTCCTCGCCCGGCGCATCCTGCAAGTGCAGCTCCAGGGGTATGCGCAGTTCTTTTGATCCATCACTCAAGGTTGCAAGTACAGCGTCCCCTTGCTTGAGCTTGATCGGCGCTATAGGTCGGTGTATGGGTATACTGCTGCTTGATTGCACCGTTGGGTAGCCAGGCACCCGTACGACAAAGGAATATTCAACGCTGGTGCGGGGCAGTTTCTGTTGGTGGCTGCGCCAGTAATATTTATCGCCGTCGCCTTTTTCCCTGTAAAGTAGGTCATAATAAGCGCCATCAATGGATAGGGTAGCGTCGACATCAGTAGGCTGCTCGGGATCGTCTCCTTCATTGACAGGCTGGCTCATGGTGATGTAAGCCCTGAAATGTTGGCCTTCTGTAAAATGGCAGACAGCGACTACTCTTGGTTCTTCCTCCGGCAAATCTATGATAACCTCTCGTGCGCAGCGCAGGAGCAGCAAGCTGGTTATACATAGTGTCAGTAGTCCGGAGTAGCGCATTTATCTGGTATTAGAAACTGATTTGGTATCTAAATACGGGCAATAACGGCAGCAAAGTAAACTGAATTGCTTTACCTTTTATATTACTTCCTGCATCAACGTATAAAAAAAACGGATTTGAGCGGTTATAAGCATTATATGCACCCAATTGAAGCTCATGTTTCAGCTTTCCAGTTTTGAAACTTCCGTTCAAGGCTACATCGAGCCTGTGGTAATTTGGCAAGCGGTACCCATTCACTTCTGTATAAAAAAACACCTCGCGCTGCACCTCTCCCTCCACGGATTCATGACGGAATTTTACCCCGGTCAGGGTGATCGGGTTTCCGGTGGCAAATCCCCAAACCAGGTCGGCTTCCAGCCATTTGAACAGGCGTTGCCGCAGGGTAATTTTGAAGTCGTGGGTGCGGTCGTAGCGCAGTGGGAAAGGCCGACCGGAATTGAGGGCTGCAAACTCGCGGGTGCTCCTTGAAAGGGTGTAGACAATAGACCCGGTGGTTTTTCCGCTTGTTTTTTCCAGCAGAAATTCCAGGCCCCTGCTCTTGCCGCTCCCAATCGCGATCCTGTCTTCCCATCCGCTGGCATCCACGGCGCCGCCGGTAAAAAGGGCATCGCCGGAGGAAATAAACGTGAGCACCCGGTCGAAGTTTTTGACATAGCCTTCCAACTGACAGCCCCATTTAGGGCGTTGATAACCAACGCCTGCCGATAATTGCCCTACCTTTTCAGGCGGCACCCGCCGGGTACTCGGCACCCAGAGTTCGAAGGGCAGGCTGATGTTGAAAGAGCCGATCTGGTGCAGGTTTTGTGCGGTGCGGTGGTAGCCCAGCCACTCGCTCCAGCCTTTTTTTCCCTGGTAACGCAAGCGCGTTCTGGGCTGCAACAAGCGATAATTGGCATTCTTAATTTGAAATACAGTGCCGTGCAAGCCCGCTTCCAGCCTGAGTCCGCTGAAAATATCCCATTCCATATCAAAATAGCCTTCTGCTTCATCGGCGCCGAGGCGCTCGTTGTTGAGCAAAATGCTGGCTAAAGAATCCACATTGCCTTCCGTTTGACCCGGTTGCAGAAAGTTGGCCGAGAGCGCGCCAGGCTGAAAATCATGCACCGTGTAAGATACGCCCCAGCGCAGGGTGAGGGGCTTGGAGACATAAAATGTGAAGTCGGTTTTCCCCGACCAGTCGCGGATAAGGGTTTGGTACAATTGGCCGTAATTGGCGATATGGGACTCCTTCCCGCTTGGATATAAAATGTCGGAACGGAAACCTAGGCGACTTTGGTAGAAAAAGCGACTGTACCGGATGGTGGTGTTGGTGAACAAATTCTCCCGGAGCAAATGATTCCAACGCAGGGCTGCAATGGAATTCCCCCAATCGGTGGCCAAGGAGGAATTGTCGGTGATGTAGCCATTCGCATCGGAATAGGATTGGCCAAATGTGTTTTTAAAAAGGTCTCCTCCGTAATAAAAGCTGAAATAAAGCCTGTCTTTGTCGCTCAGGCTGTAGTTGAGCTTCAGGTTTGTGTCGTAAAATCGATATTGAATTTCATCGCCGGAGAAGGTGAGCAAGTTGCCTTTTTTGCTGAAGAACTTTACCCAGGGCTCAAAGTAAGTAAACCTGCTCCCAACCAGAAACGAGCCTTTGCCCTTCACGATCGGGCCCTCCACTACTGCGGAAGTAGCAAACAAACCCGCCGATACCTCCGCTTTGTACTCGTTCAGATTTCCATCCCGGGTGCGCACATCCAGTACCGAAGATGCCCTGCCCCCATAGCGCGCCGGGAAATCGCCTTTCCAAAGCCGCACACTGCTCACCGTTGATGGATTGAAAATTGAAAACAGGCCGAGGGCATGACTGGGGCTATACACCGGCACATCATCGAGCAGGAACAAGTTTTGGTCGGCGTTGCCGCCCCGAACATGAAGCCCGCCAAGTCCGTCGGTCCCTGTCTGAATTCCCGGTAGCAGGGCTGTCTGGCGCAGCAGGTCCGCCTCTCCGCCTGGCATCGGTATCATCCGCAATTCGTTGAGATTGAGGTATTTAGGGCTGCCACTTTTTCTGTTTTTTTCTTCCTGGGCTGAGATGGCTGGAATCAGCACCTCTGCCAGCTTGGTATTTGGGCGCAATTTGAGGTGGACTATCCTGTCGGTGTTAAGCGGCAAAATGAGCCGCTCGCTGTTGTAGCCAACATAGGAGCCAAGCAAAGAGACATCCCCTTCATCCAGTTTCAGGCTGAAAAACCCAAACTCGTTGCTGATGGCGCCCTGCCCCTTATCCGAAAGCACCCTGATGCTGGCGCCAATGAGCCGCTCCCCGGTATCGTAGTCTTCAATGTAACCGCTCAGCGTCCTTTTTTGGTTTCTCCTGAAAAAGACAACCTGCTCGCCCACCTGCTTGAATCCGACTTTGGAGCAAGCGGTCAGTTGTTCCAATACCCGCTTGAGTGGCTCATTTTTGAATTGGTATGTAGATGGCGGGCAGGATTCAAAAAAACGGTCGCCAAATACGATGGTAGTGCCGGTTTCCCGGCTCAAGCGCAACAATGCGCTGGCAGGCGTGCAGTTTTGGCAGTTGAAATCTATTTTTCGGGCCAGCGGGTTTTGCGCTGACAGCTTTAAGCCGGCCAGCACAAAGAATAAAAAAAAGGGAGAGGATACGCGAAAATTCATGAGCGGATGAAAAGGGAACCTGCAAGGTATGACGTCTGGTTTGTATATCCGGTTGGCAGATGCAAACAAAAAAAATAATCCCCCGTTGGATTTTGGCCAGCGAGGGATTGCGGTGTGTCAATTTATCTGCGCGGAGGATCCTTCGTATACTTTTGATAGTCACCTTCAATGCGATGGTTCACAGGCTGTGACATATCCGGTCGAGCGTCCAAAGTGCGCTCCTGCTGTTGTCGGCCAAACGTAATGGTCCCGCTTACCAGGTTAAGCTTTGCCGCCAGGGTAAAAGCTCCAAAGGCTACCATGCAAAACAGTATTATTCCAAATGCCATGGAGTTGCCGGATGGTTCGGACTGCATGACGGTTGGGTGATATGGCTGCTGGTAAGGCTGTGGGTAAGGAGGCTGGTAATGAGGGTAGTAGGGCTGCGGGTGATGTGCTGGGTAATATGGTGGGTATTGCGGTGAATACCCGCCACCATAGCGAGGTGGAGGGTTGTTGGGGTAATAATAATAGGGGTCTTCGGATTGCCCATCATGATACCGATGGCTTTTATTTCTAGAACCCAAAATCAAAAAAATTATCACCATCAAAATCAGAAAAACGGCTATAATTTCCATGGCTGTTTTTTTAGAAACGAACTGAATTGGTGTATTTGTTCAATGGATTGGATTAGGTTCTGTATCTGTTTCGCAGGATAGAATTTTAGTTTGTCTTATTAAGGAAACCCAGGCTTGCGAGACCTTGAAATCCGTATGGAAAGAAATAAACAGTAATAATATTTTTATAGTTCCTAATACTTGATAATTTAACTAAAACAGCCTTATTCCAGCCTCTTTTTCGCAACAGGCCTTATTTTCTCCGAATCTGCCTTAATTTTGCGGCCGTAAAGCAACATAATGGTAAAAATCGGCAACGTTGAACTCGGTGAATTCCCCCTTTTGCTCGCCCCCATGGAGGATGTGAGCGACCCGCCATTCCGCAAACTCTGC
>CAYVPM010000220.1:0-5681 GCA_964453475.1 uncultured Saprospiraceae bacterium
GTGACAAGGCTATTTGGCAAGGCATTGTTCAAAGGATACCCGGGATGCGTCAGCATCGTAAAACCAATCGAATCACCCGTGGCCACCCATATTTCCTGATTGAATGCGGAGGCCATTGGGTTGTATACTTTCGTACTGGCTATTTGCGAATACACATAGCCTAACATATCCAGGTACTTAGCGGGCTCGAGTGTTTGGGCGACATCAACACTGTCGATAAGCAATGTCCGGTCAAAATCCGGATGACCGACCCGGGTAAAATATAAGGTGCGGCCGTCCCGGCTTGGTACTGGCGTTATTTCAGGATAAGGAGAGTTGATAAAATCCGCCAGCTTTTGAAGTACAAAATAGTCTTGCGCCATGCCTGCGTGCTGCGCAAAAAACAACAAAATGAAAAGCAAAAAAGTCTTGGTCATAAATGCAAAAGTAAAGATATGTCGCTGTAAATCCTGGCAAGCGTATGGAGATGGAGTGGCAGTGTTTTACCTTCGCGGTATGAAACATTTCATCTTTTTTATCTCTGCAATCCTACTGCCCATGGCAACCGATGCCCAATACCAGCCTGTCTCCGTCAGGCCATTGCTTCAAAGTTCTATGTGGGAATTTCGCCAAGCCAACACAGCCGACTGGAAACCCACAAAAATCCCGGCAAGTGTACACACTGCCCTGCTTCAAAACGCGATGATCGAAGATCCTTATTACCGCGACAACGAAGAAAAGCTGCAATGGATTGAAAAAGAGGATTGGGAATTTCAAACCACCTTCGATGTAGATTCAGTGACATTTGCCAAAAAGCACATCGAGCTCGTATTCAAAGGCATTGATACATACGCCAAAGTTTTTTTGAACGACAGCCTGATACTTGAAACAGACAATATGTTCAGAAGCTGGAACGTAGATGTAAAAAAACTGTTGCAGGCCCGCGGGAATAAATTGCATTTCTATTTTGAAAGCCCGCTTAAAAAAACCGACGCCGCCTGGAAAGCACTGGGCTACGAACTTCCGGGCGGACAACGCACCCTGTCCCGGAAAGCACAGTTTCATTTTGGCTGGGACTGGGGACCAAAACTGACGGGGTGCGGCATTTTGAAAACGCCTGAATTCCTGGCCTGGGACGATCTGCTCATTGAAAACATCATGGTCAGCGCCACAAGCATCACCCCCGAACTGGCTAAAATGGTAGCACATTTTAAATACCGCAGCGACTTCAAAGGCGGTGTCACACTGATCGCCAAACAGGGGAAACAAAAAACCGTCGAAAATCGAACCTTCTGGGAAGGGGTGCATGAAGACTCCATTAGCTTCGAAGTTGAAAATCCAAAACTCTGGTGGTGTGCCGGGATGGGCGAGCCACACTTGTACGACTTCTCCTTTGAAATAAAAAGAGGCTATGGCGTGGTGGATAAAAAGGAGGTGCGCATGGGGATACGCACCATAGAATTGGTCACAGAAAAAGATGCGAAAGGAGAATCCTTCTATTTCAAATTGAACGGAAAACCCGTCTTTGCCAAAGGCGCCAACTATATCCCAATGGATATGTTCCAGGATCGGGTGAACCCCATGCAATACAAAAAGCTGCTCGATGACGTGGTGGCCTCCAACATGAATATGCTGCGCGTTTGGGGTGGGGGCATTTACGAGGACGATATTTTTTACCAGCTCTGTGATGCCCGCGGTATCATGGTCTGGCAGGATTTCATGTTTGCCTGTGCCATGTATCCTGGCAATGGCTCCTTTCTAAGCACTGCCGCCAAGGAGGCGCTGTATCAAATCGACCGCTTGCGTCAGCACCCTTGCATCGCCCTTTGGTGCGGCAACAACGAAAACAACGAAGCCTGGCACAATTGGGGTTGGCAAATGCAGTTCAACGAAGCACAACGCAGCCAACTTTGGCGTGAATACAAAACCCTTTTCAACGACCTGCTCCCCACTTATGTGGAGCGCAATGCGGGTGGGGTGCCGTATTGGGAAAGTTCTCCAAAGTATGGCCGGGCCAATCCAAAATCGCTGACAGAAGGCGACTCCCATTATTGGGGCGTATGGCACGACGAAGAACCCTTCACTGTATTTGACAAAAAGGTGCCCCGCTTTATGAGTGAATACGGATTCCAAAGTTTTCCCGAATGGCGCACCATTCAATCATTCACATTGCCGGAGGACCAAAAGTTGGACAGCAAAGTAATGTTGTTGCATCAAAAACACCCACGTGGCAATGCGCTCATAGCCGAGTACATGAAACGCGATTACCGTACGCCAAAAAGTTTTGAAGGCTTTGTATATGTGAGCCAGCTTTTGCAAGCCGAAGGCATGCGCACGGGCATTGAAGCACATCGGCGAAACAAACCCTATTGCATGGGTACTTTGTACTGGCAGCTCAACGATGTTTGGCAAGTTGCTTCCTGGTCGAGCATCGATTACTTCGGGCGCTGGAAAGCGCTGCAGTATTATGCCCGCGAAGCTTACAGCCCGGTTGCGGCATTGCCCATTGTAGAAGATGGCATTTTAAAAATTTACGGGGTAAATGATTTGGCCACGGAACAAAACGTAACACTACAGGTACGGGCCCTTAGTTTCGATGGTAAAACCTTAAGCGATGTTACCCAAACCCCGCCCCCTATCAGCACCGATACCAGCCAATTGATTTGGCAGGCGCCGACCAAAACGGTACTCGACAAACACAAACCCGAGAGCAGCGTGGTGGAAATAAGTTTGAAGGCGGCAGATGGAAATTTGCTGTACCGCCGTTTGTGTTATCTCGTGCCACCGAAAGATTTATCCTTGTCCCGTACCAATATAACGATGGAAGTAGAGCAGGTAAACGAAGGATACAAACTGACATTGACCAGCAACCGACTTGCAAAAAATGTTTTCATCGGCACAGAAATCGATGGCCATTTCAGCGACAATTATTTCGACCTGCTCCCCGATGAAAAAAAGGTGGTTGTTTTTAAAACGGAACGTGTTTTGGCGGATATGAAGGCGGCATTTACAGCGAAATCGCTGATTGATGCTGAATAAAAAATGTCATAAAAGCCTGACAATCATTTTATTATAGCCAACTTGGCACTGTGCAAACCCTTGTAGGTCGATACCTGTAAGCTGTAGATGCCCTGTGGCAAATCAGGCAAATCTATCGTTGTAACAAACTGATTGTCAAGGCTTTGACTATAAACCAACTTACCTTCCACCGTCAGCAGCCGCAGCTCCTGCATCTGAACCCCATCAAGCGCCACCAAAACTTGGCGGCTTGCCGGATTGGGCGATAAACTCAATGGCTGCAATGCAGGTATTTCCGTGGTTTCCGTTGCGCTGCATACATTCGCCAATTGTTGCAGCAGTGCATTGCGCCTGGCAGCAATAAAGGATTTGAGCCCCGCGATTCCATTGGTTCCAGGAACATTGGGAATCGTGATATCCTGTGCAATATTCAGTTCGAAATAATTGTTGCTGTAAAACTTCATGGAATCAGCATACACGTGTGGACGAATCAGGTTGGCCAATTCATCAATACGTGCATCCATTTTTTGATTGCTGAAATCGGCCAAGAGGGCGCAGAGCCGTTTGCCATAAAGTTGCCGCATGTTTTGGTCGGCCCAAACGCGGTTCATCATCGGGCGTTGATTGGCAGGCTGGGGGATGAATCCGTAAGACAGGGTTTTAATGTTGGCCAGGGAAATGCCCATTTGAAAGTTGCCAAATGCCTCATTCACATCCCAGGTAATCCACTCGAATTTGTCGGTATCGGGATTGTGGTAAAGAAAATAATTGTGACCACTACCAATATAGCTGTCGAGGTTGGCGAACAGGTTATGCGCCGCCCAATATGAAAACCAGCTGCCAACACTAAGGTAGCGCTCGAGGCTATCCCGCAATTGAGCCGCCGGAGTGTTGTTTAGTATATTGGTAAAATGAATAAGGTCTGACCAATCATTTTCTGTCTCATTGGTTTTTAACTCATAATCCGTGGCGTACAAAGCTTGCTGTGTTCCCTTATAATTCAAGGTTCCACGTGGATCGCCTTTGAACAGATTTCCGCTTTTGTTGTCGAAACGGTTTTTTAAAAAAGTCTTGTTCACATCTTCTATCACGGAATACAAGCCCCAATATTTATTGTTGATGTACAAACGCGCAAACGTAGCCCTGGGCGCCGTGATGCCGTGCGCATTTAAAAAATCCAGCATCAGTTTTTCGCGTAGAAAAGTGGGGTCCTTAAAAGCATTGTTCAGCACGAGTTTCTCCATGCCGTCCAGTTCAAGCGTTCCGCCGTATTCTGAAAGGTCCAGGCGGAATGGTTTTTTATTGCTGAGGTTGTTGTAGGAGGAATTCCCCTTAAACTTTACACCAGACACAGGGAATGTTGCCCCATCTACCGTAACATCACAACGCATGTAGGCATCCAGGATATAGTTGGCCTTGAGGCTGTCCCAATACCCTGTTTGAGAAAAATTAAACCGGATATCATGGACAATGCCCTCGCTGAAAAAGACATCACCAGATGATTGGGCAAAAAAATGACTTGCTGAAAAAAGGAAGCAAAAAATCAGGACTTGTTTCATAAAGTTAAGGGAAGAAAAGAGAATACGTTGGACAAGAAATTCCTTGAGGGGTTTAACAAAGGAGGGCTGTTTTATACTTTTACAGGCGGAAATTAATTCAATCACCTGGAACGCTCCGCCATAAATCTTTTTGAAATGGATACCCGCATACCGCTTGACATCAATGCCTATATTACCGGATTTCCAAAAGATGTTCAGGCAATATTGGAACAGCTGCGGGCAACCGTCCGCGATACTGCCCCTGCTTGCGATGAGGCTATCAGCTACGGCATACCGGCCTTCAAACTACAGGGCAAAGTCTTGATTTACTTTGCCGCTTTCAAGAATCATATTGGGTTTTATGCCCTGCCTTCCGGGAACGACGCGTTTAAAAAAGAACTTGCTTCGTATAAAACTGGAAAAGGATCCATTCAGTTTCCTTTAAGCGAGCCTATGCCCTTGGATTTGATTCGAAAAATAGTAGAATTCAGAATCGTGGAAGTTACGTCTACCCGTTCCGAAAAGGATCGAAGTAGAAAGCAAAAATGATTATCGCCCTGAAATGTCTTTAGACTGGTTTCATGAATTTGTTCCGGCATCCGGCGTCTGCATCCACGGTGCATTGCCCCGCCTTTTCCCGCTCATAAAAGTGTACATCGCGGGAATCACAAACAAGGTCAGCAACAGCGAAAACAACAACCCGCCCACGACGACGACACCCAGTCCGATACGGCTGGTACTGGCAGCACCCAGCGACAAGGCAATGGGCAAGGCGCCCAAAGCCGTAGCCAGGGTGGTCATGAGGATTGGACGAAGCCGTGCTTTTGCTGCTTCGTGTACAGCCTGAGGCTTGGGTATCCCTGCATCCCGTTTCTGGTTGGCAAATTCGACGATCAGGATTCCGTTTTTAGTCACCAGGCCGATGAGCATGATGATGCCGATTTCTGAGAAAATATTCATGGTATTGCCCGTGGCCCATAGTGATAATAAAGCGCCGGCAAAGGCAAGTGGCACCGTGAGCATGATGATGAATGGATCGCGGAAGCTTTCGAACTGTGCCGCCAGGATCAGGTATATCAATACCAAAGCAAGCAATAATGCGAAGAGTGTATTCCCTTTGGCTTCCTTAAAATCGCGGGTAGGCCC
>CAYVPM010000221.1:0-5668 GCA_964453475.1 uncultured Saprospiraceae bacterium
GAACACGAAGCCATAGGCCGGCGGTGCTGTATTGAAGTCCTTCAACTCGCGCACTTTTTTAGCACCCTGGCTTTCAAGCACTTGAAACAGATTTTTTCCTTGTGAAACAGAATCTTTGGCCCATAAATGCGGGGCATAACCGATCGCATCAGACGGCGAGTTAAAGGCCAACAGCCCGACATAAAAGCCCGCCGGTACTGCATTTTCCAAAAAATCCATCAGTTTCAAGCGCTGCAGGGAGTCTTTGGTGTCGAACCAAAAGAATTCCCGCTCTTTTTGCGGACTGTAATTGTAGGGCCCGTTCTCCGGATTTATCATAGCCCGCCCTGAGTTTTCGTCCAGCACCATTAAGGCAACGCCCCTGAAAATCCCTTGCTGGCCCCAGCCGTAGTCGCCATAAAAGCCCTGGTAATACGCATTTTTGAAGCCTGGGTAGCGGTTAACGCCCCTGTACGCCACTTGCAGGTTCACGAAGGCGGCATTGTCCTGGAACTCGATTTTCCGTTCTGTAGTGTTGGCACTCAAGTTGACAAATTCATTCATCTGGTACTGCCCAAAATGCGATTGGTGCCAGCCCGGAGCGCTGTTAGGGAGGTGCATGAATGACTGGGTGCGCCACAACGGCAACCCGTTCACAAGGCTGTCCCTGGCCACACGCCAGTAATAGACCACACTATCTGTCAACGGGATGCCGGGCTTCCAGGAAAGCAACCCGCCCCGCTCGGTGATCTGTGTAGCTTTTTTCAAGGGACTGTCAAAGGTTTCCAGGGTGTCTATTTCAAACAGGTAGCGGTAAACCGCAGCGTTGCTGTTGAGGGTAGAAGCAAACAGGGTAGGGGAAGGGTTGCCAACAATTCCGAAATTGGGAGGGTAAACGGGCAAAACGTCATCTGCGTAAAAAAACACATCCTGGCCTGGCAATCCGCCGGCATCCAGCAGGCTGTTGTTCCATTCTGCCGCGGATGGGCTTTCAGCTACTTTGTTCTCCGGGTCCAGGCTGATAAAAAAGCGGTTGAATCCCAACTTGCTGCCGGTTAAGGACAGTGGATATTCCAGTTTGCGGCGAAAGGCCGGAGCGTCGATGGTATCCACTTGTCGGAGCAAAACAGTGGTGTTGTCCGGCAGCCTTTGTTCCATTTTGAGCTCAAGTTGGCCACCGACATTTTCCCCGATGTTTAGCACCTCAAAACCCAACTTGAAATTGTTTTCCTGGATGCTTACAGGGTTAGGGTTTGCTGTAAAACTTTGGTTGTCAATGACATAGTCCGGGCCATCATGCGCGTGCACACGTATGGCCGGGTCGCCTTGCAACAGATTTTGGTGCAGCACAGCAATCAATCCCCGGTTGCTGCTGCTTTTAAGGTCCCTGACAGTATGGGCCAGGGTCAAGCCCACGCTGTTGCCGTAATCCAGCCCGCCCATCCGGCTGTAATATTGCTGCCCGTAAGTTTGCAGGGCATCGATAAAGCTGTAGTTCACCGAGGCGATGTAAGCGATGGCGCCGCGGTTGGGGGCCAGCACGAATTCCTCTCCGATCCCTTTTTGGGGCGCCGAGCAGATCCCGGAAAAACAGCCCAGAATCATCATCAAAGGGTAGCGACCAAAATTATCATAAGCACTGGGCAGGCCAATGTCAAAATCGACGGCAAAGGCGGAGGAGTGCCCGAAAATTGTCCACAAGGATACGCCGCTGTTGATCAGATCGAGTAGTTGTTTGTAGGCAGAAAGCTGAATAGGGTCGTTGGAAGTCTTGTAAAACGAATGAACATCAGCGCCAAAACGATTGGTCTCCAGCGTATTGGCCAGGATAGCGGTATAGTTTTTTATAAGGCCGCTCTCGCCCGACAGTCCGCCGCTGTTGTGTATCACCCGTTTCATCCAGGCTTTTCCGGCGATGGTCTGCTCGGCATTGGCGATTTGCTGCTCATGCTGGATCACCTTTTGCAAATAATCATAAATCTCCTGGGGCTTGGTTACTGCAAGGCGGCCGATGCCCATGATCGGGTCCGTGAGGCGGTTGCCTTGCATGGTGAAGGGCAAATCAGCGCCGGGCGTGCTGAAATTTGGTACAAAAAACAGGGAATCGATCAAGGTCGACTGAGCGCTGCTTGTCCTGAAATTCTGGAAATCGAGCGCTTTGCCTATGATCAAGGCGTGATCCAGGCCAGGCCAGCGACGTTTTGCCCAGTGCAAAAAATTGCGGATGGCGATGGGGTGGAAGCGGACGCCGTAGGCGAATTGAGCGTATAAATCTTCCACATCCAGCACTTTCACTCCAAGGTTGCCTCCCGCTGCACTCGACCGGTAAGCGGCATATTCCGCTACGCGGTTAGCCCCGCCGGCACTGGGATCGTTGAAAAGCTTTTTGTTGGAAATGATGACATAATCGGCGGCGCCAGAGCCGAGATCCTGGAATTGGACGGATTGAAGGGCAGGCACAGGCTTTATTCCGGCAGGGTTAATCAGCAACAACTGCCGCTCCACGCTGCTGGCGGGCAGCTTGATTTGAAGCAAATTGCCGTTTACCGTGGCCAGCAAGCGTTTTTTATTCGTTAAATCGTACAAAACAGGCGCCCCGGCGCTTACATCGAAACCCTGGATTTCCAGGTATTGTTCCGAAAGGTTTGCATCCAGTGAAAACAAGGCGCTGTTGCCGGCAAAGTTGAAATCCCGCGCGTAGCGGATGCGCGCGAAGGCCAGGCCGTGGCGGTCGCCGATAGGAGAGGTGATCTTTAGGTTGCTGCTGACTGTCAGTCTGGAAGCAGGCACGGCAAAATTGTGCTCCAGGAGCTTGTAGTTGAAGAATTGATCCTCCGCATACAAAGTGTCATTGAACAATATCCGCTTATGGTGCTGGTCTAAATTGGCGGCATACCGCACCTGCATTTGGGCAGGCGGGCCTTGCGCATAAATTCCGGGCAATGTGAACGCCAAAGGGCTTTCCGAGGCCGAGCCACTGCTTGTATAGCCCACACCGTCGAACCAGGAGTAAGTCACCTCGTCGTCAACTTTCTTTTTAAATGCGCCTGCTGCGGGCATTTGCAGCACGCTCGACCAGCAGTAGGGTAGTTTGGGCGGCAGGTTGTTCAAATCGTTTTGCAGCGGGATGTACCGCAGACCTTGTCCGCTCGTTTCCCAGAACAGGTAATACACAGTGGTATCGTTAAAAATGCTGTGCAGCGGATTGATTTGTTCAGAATTGGGATCATCAAAAAGGAAATAATCAACCTGGCCGCGGTTTTTTTCTCCGTAAAACTCAATAAAATCCTGTGTGCTGAAAATACCGTTGCTGCTGCTGAAAATTGACTCCTCCCGCCCGTAACGGTAAAGCCTGAATTGACTGCCAGTTATGGTCCCAACCGGCAGCCCGGCGGCGCTAAGCGCTTGAAAGTCAATGCGGTAAATACCATCCTCCGCGACTTTTATCGAAAAATAGGTTTTGTTGTAATCAATCCACTCGTTCCCGTAAAGGGTGTCCACGCCATTCCACATTTGGGTATGGGCAACAGAAAATGACATCAGGAGCAAAACAGCGAGCAAAAGGTTCCGCATTCGAACGAGTATTTAGGACAAAATTACACCTTTGTGCATGGATTCTACCAACGAATGGGAATTGCGCACGAAGGCAGCGATCAACTGGCTGCGCAGGAGCATTGCGGCAACCGGAGGGAGAGGTTCTTCCCATAGTTGGCATCCTTTGTTGGGCTGGAACAAGGCCTACCCGGAGACGACGGGGTATATTATTCCGACTTTATTAGACTATGCCGCGTTATACCAGGACGCATCCCTGAAGCAAACTGCCCTTGATTGTGCGCATTGGCTATGCGCGATACAATTGCCCGGCGGCGCTTTCAATAGCCTGTTATCGGGCGATACCCGGCCAAGCATTTTTAACAGCAGTCAAATCCTGTTCGGGTTGGCACGGGCGTTACAGGAAAATCCCGGCAACGAGACCTTGCTCCGGACATTGGAAAGCTGTGTGTATTGGCTGGATTCCATGTTAGAGCAAGATGGCTCCTGGAAACGCCATGCTTTTGTACCAGGTTTCACCCCATCGTACTACACCTGCGCTGTTTGGGGCGTGCTGACGGCCAATGCTTTTTTGAAAGACGCGTATATTCAAGCCAGGATGCAAGAGGCCCTTCAATTTTACACCCAGCGGCTCCAAAGCAACCATGCGGTACGCGATTGGGGCTTCAAGCCGGGCCAAGCCGCTTTCACGCATACCATTGCCTACACGTTGACGGGTTTCCTTGAAACTTCGCTGATACTACAGGATGATGTACTGCGCCAAAAAACCATCGCGGCAGCCGATCAGTTGTTGGGTACTTGTGTACCGGCAGGTGGGCGCCTGGCAGGACGCTATGCTGAAAGTTGGGAAGCCGACTATGGATTCGTTTGTGTAACTGGAAATGCCCAGTTTTCCGTGCTGTATCATCGCTTGTTTGAACTGACGGGCGAAAAAAGCTACCAAATGGCAAGCGCTGCCTTTCTCCGGGAAATACTGCGGAGCCAAAAACTGACAGGCAATCTTAACAAAGCAGGCGCGCTGCCCGGATCCATCCCGTTTTGGGGGCCATACTTACCATTTCGTTATCCAAACTGGGCGGCAAAGTTTTTTTTAGATGCAATGCTGCCTTTTCAAAACGACCCCGATTGGCTAAATCCCCGAAAAACTCCTCCATTTTGGTTAAAATTGCACCTCAATTCTGAAACTTGACATGGAATCCCTTCCAAAAATCGTCCTGGTCGGCGCCGGGAAAATAGCCTGGCACCTTGGCAAACGCTTGAAAGGCAAGGGTTTGCCGGTGGCGCAGGTGCTGAATCGTACCGCCGGGCACGCCCAGGCGTTGGCAGAAACGCTACATGCTGACTGGACAATCGATCCAGCCCAGGTACTACCCGATGCAGACTGGGTTATAATTGCCGTTCGGGATGATGCTATTGGCCCGGTGGCCGCTTCTTTGTCGGAATGCCTCCCAAATGCCCTGGTGACGCATACTTCCGGCGGCACTGCAGGCAAGGTATTGGCTGACCATTTCCAGCGCTATGGCGTATTTTATCCGCTGCAATCATTTTCGGTGGAACATACGCCCGTTTGGTCAAAAATCCCCTTTTGTGTGGATGCCAAACAGGATTCTGACCTGCTTTTTCTAAAAAGAATCGCCAAAACCATCGGCAACCTGGTGTATCAGGTGAACGACGAGCAACGCGCCAACTTGCATGTTGCAGCGGTCTTTGCCAACAATTTCGCCAATCATTGCTTTGCCATCGCGGAAAAAATAATGGATGAAAAAGGTTTGCCCTTTGAACTGCTGCACCCGTTGATGGAAGAGACGTTGGCAAAAGCTTTGCGTGAATCACCCGAAAAAATGCAGACCGGGCCAGCCATCCGCGGCGACATGGATACCTTGTCGCGGCATTTGGCACAATTGAAAGCACATCCCGATTGGGAAGAGCTGTACAGGAAACTTTCCCTAAGCATTGAACCAAATTTGGAGATTTAATTCCAGCTGAATTTGTCTGCCTGCCTGCCACCCACTACTTTTGCACCGGTTCTGACCAGTTCTTTTACTTACGGCGTTTCACCACCACTTAACGGGAGCGCCTTGAACAATTTTATTCATGGCAAATGCCAGATTGACGGCCATCGGTATGGCTGTACCCC
>CAYVPM010000222.1:0-5665 GCA_964453475.1 uncultured Saprospiraceae bacterium
ATGTCACTCCAGATTATTTTTTGGGGATACTCATTGGCACTAAAAGATAAAAAAACTAATGTAAAGATTATCGGTAGCGCAAAAAAAAACGGGAATAAACGTTTTCTCATGTTGTTTGTGAATGTTGGGTGAGGTAAATTATAACCTTGAGATGTGTTGAAACAATAGTATTAAAGAAACAGGTTGGACCGTTCCTTCATCGCCACAAATGCCTAGCTTAATTACTACTTTTCAAAAAACGTCCTTCTAAACGATATTTTGATGTAGAAATCGTAACAAAATACATCCCCTCTGGCCAATCAACAACATTTTGTTCAAATGTATTGACCCCTTTTTTCAACAGAAAATTTTCTGTTGACACTATTTGCCCCACTACATTATAAATATTGATTTTCGAATGTTGATCTGCCATTGCAAAATGCCTGATGTTTATAAAACTATTTGTGGGATTTGGAGATACGCTGAATTCACTTAGGTCATATAAATCAGCGGTGGATTCAAAATCGCGATCACCAGTTTCGTTTAGGCAATTTACCGGGTATTGAGTTACGTTGATCGTGTCTGGATAACCAGTTGGCCAGTCATCATAGTAATTTAGTATTAAGTCGATTTTAGGGCTTGGAGTGTTGTTATAGACCAGTAACCTACCTGAAGCAGAAGTCGGCGAATTATATTGCACATTCTCTATAACTACACTGCTATTAATTGACCGAACATTTGTTATATAACCTCCCAGATCAGAAGAGGCTATTTGAAAATCATATGTCGCTTTTTCCGAATCAGAATCAATGCAATTAGAAGACAGCTGTAAAGGAAAACATGTTTCAAATGGAACTAATTTACAACATTCTATCGAAAAAACGTGATTAAAAGTATCCTGCCGGGTGCCATAAGTAGTTGGAGGAGATAGGCCCAAATTATCTTGACGAAGAACGATTTGATAAAATCCATGAATTTGTGGAATAACATATGCTGTATCACCAAAAGTCTGTGGAAGCCAATTTCCAGCTGGACCTTTGATATGAATCGAATAAATAGAAGAACAATCTTTGTTATCTACAGTAATCATATATCGAGTGTAGGCTACTCGAAACCGGTTTGACGTATTTTGTATGATGTTTCCTCCACATTCAAGCGCACAATAGGTGTATATACAAGATTTTACAATTTTAATTGTTGGAACCTTCGGGGCAAATGTATTGGCAATAATATTCGCAGAAAAAATTGAATCATCTGTGATTAAATAATAGCCATCAGAAGCAAATTCTTCAACGTCAGAGGTGTCACAAACGTTATTTTCGATATAATTTATAAGCAAAGTGGTCGGAAGCATCATGAATCCATTACCGTTATGATAATCTCTTCTATTGCAATAAAAATAATCAAACCACCAAGCACGGCATTCATCTGATAACGCATTAGGTTGTCCAAACCATCGATTATCATCAAAACCCCATGTCAAACTTGAAGGCCCATTGGATGCCACCCCTCCAGTAGACCAAACACAATCTGGATCGCATGGATCTTCTTCACATATTTGTTGAAAACCAGGGGCTGCTTCAATTCCTGCATATCCATCCCAATGCACTAAATATGGAACTTGTTCATAAGAACAACCCAACGGGCTAATGCCCCCAGAAGTTCCCCCTGCACTATTTATTGTGCAGGGGTCTATAACTGAAAGAAATGGATCAGTTGCACAAGGCGAAGAATTTATGGCTTGTAAGTCAGCAGCACTAATGGGTTGGTCGCAACCTACTACACCGTCCTCTCCTAAATCTACTTGGTCTCCATTTATATCTCCATCTCCACTAACTGGTGCAACTTCTCTCGGCCTCATAGCTCTACTATCAAAATCAAAAATCAATTGATCAGTATTGCCCCATTTTGCACTCAATCCATTATCAATATTTTCATAAGGAACTTCTCCACTCAACAAAAAGAATGACCCCTGCTCTTCTGCATAACGTCTGATTGCAGTTGTCAAATTATACAAATTGCCATATCCAGGGTCATTGCCATCAGGCGCACTATTAGCATAGAGTGTATAGATTCCCATATGGATCGCTCTATAACCAAAATCAAAACATGTAATTGCTTGGTATAAAAACCACATTCTAGCTTCAACTAATGAAATATCTAAATGACCTCCAGTCATCATCCTGTTGGGTTGGAAATATCGTGGTATACTATAATAATCAGCTAATGTTTGATTCGGGTTGGTCGGGTGTGGCAAATCGGCATCTGGCCTGAAATATTCAAAATAAATATCTATAACTCTCGCTGGAATATGTCGATCCACGCCATCAGCACCATTAACTGCAATCGCTGCAAGAAAATTATTTGGCTCTATAATTTCACCTATAAACGCTTGCATAACTGGGCGCATTTTCCCTTTGCAGTCATAGGCATAGTTGATATCATTAGCCAAGATTAGCCCGTAACAAAACCAAGGTTCGCCAGGAAAAAATTGATGCTCACGGAATGCAGCAGTATAAACTTTGCCTAAGAAGCTAATATCAGCATCAACATAATATTCAATTAATTCTGCATATTTATCTGGACAATAACTTGTCTCACAAAAATTGTAGGGGGGAGTACAATTTACTTCGGCTAAGTCGGGATTTCCCAAGCACCCTTGAGGGTAGCCAAAATTTTTAAGCCATTGTGATTCCGCAGGTCTTGCTAATAACCTGGTAATGCCAATTGCACATGTTGATTCATCTTCAGGATTAGCTGAATTGTAAATATATGGATCATTAAATTTTTGAACTGAATCCGGAATACATTCTAACCGATCAACAACAGATTGAGAAATCGGCGGTGGAAAAGGTTGACATGGTGCCATACTCTGAGAAGCTACTGTCAACGGACAAAAAAACAATAAAAAAAGTGCTGCATAAAAAAACTTACAGGAATTGTAGTTCGAATAGGCTTCAGTAAAATTGAAATTTTGTTTCATTTTATATTTTTTTTTGATTATGTACAAAACCGTTAGAATTATTCGTTTGGGTGTAAATTTTGCAAATAATTTGAGAGTAATTGATTAGCGGCATCGTGCTTCAAATTCCATTAAAAACGATCCATTACCTTCTGTACGCCAGCCAGTGTCATCCGTATTCACACGCCCCTAATTTGCCACCGACTCCCGGATCGATTCACTAGCCATTTTCACATTCCCTCCTTCACAGTCCTGTTTAGCCGAGCTTTGTAATAAAATCCCCTGTGTTATTTCTACGCCCGCCAATTTATTCAACACCTTCACAACCTTTTACTGAGGTATCCCATCCTCACATTGCAAACCATGCCCAAGGCTCACCAAGTGCGCACCTATCCGATGTGCCGTCCCGCCATTTTGATCAGATGCTACCTAAGGGTGAGTGGCTCGATACTTCTTGCCAAAGGCCTTGCAACATTTACAATGCAGCAAATAGCCCTTAATTTCAGCTTTTGGCTTCTGCTGTATATCCGTCGCACTAACCAGATCAGCACCTATGTCTTCCAATGCTCCACCGCATCCAACACACCTCAACCTTTATTTTTACAATCTCTATTTGAGTCATCTGTGATTCGTCAAAATCCGTCCTGTTTTCAAACACACTACACCCCGGGTGCAAAGTATCCATCTTCCGCTTTTTCCTGGAAAATGGCGCTGCCGTTCCTGCAGCCCGCTTGTCCAACTCATCCATCTGCATAACAAAGCATAATACCAATCTTCCGAAGCCATAACGAGGGCGATCAATTCGACTTTGCTCATTTTCTCAATTCCTCAAAAGTGCGTCGCATGGCTCAAATTTATATCTTTTTTTAGAAAGAGCACACATTTTTCTGGCAACAAACCGGAGTTAGTTCTTTGGTGTGCAAACGGCATCTGCTACCCTAATCAGGGCATCGTGCGAGGTTTTTAATAAAGATATCCCAACTTTTGAATTGCAGCACGGTTTAAAAAAATCATCCCTTCCGAGTTGTCGAATTTCCAGAAAGAAGATGGGCATTTGAACCCAAGGCAAATTACCCTTCGGGACGCGGATTCCATTGAACCGCTTCTAGAGGGCAATTTAGGTTCTTTGAAATTTTGATAGTTCATCCAATAATTTAGGAAGGTGGTTCAGCACCTCATCTCAAAAATTGGTCTTACCTTAGGTGCTGTACAAACCCGATAAGGCAAGTTTAAACAAACCATCAAAAAAACAACCAAACCCTCCTTCAAATGAGCATATTCAACACCATCACCAGGCTATTAAATTTTCAGCTGACTCGGGAAGAAATGCTTCAATTTCAACCCAGGCACTTCTTCGTAGGGTTGGCAGGCACTTGGCTGGTAGGCATGGGCCGCTATTGGGACGACAGCAAGGCCAGCGCACTGCAACACGCCGGGCTTGGTTCGGTAGCCTACATATTCGTTTTGGCAGCGTTTATTTGGCTAATTATTTTACCTTTTAGAATCGAGGGCTGGAACTATTTCAGGGTGCTGACCTTTATCAGCCTGACTTCTTTCCCGGCAATTTTTTATGCCATCCCCGTTGAACGGTTCTTTGCGCTAAGCACAGCCAATACCATGAATGTATGGTTTCTTGCCATCGTGGCAGCTTGGCGCCTGGCACTGCTGAAGCATTTTTTAGGCCGATTTACAATGTTGAGGGGCCGTGATATTTTGACCGTGACATTGATGCCCATTTGTGTGATTATTACCACGCTGACATTCCTCAATTTGCATAAAGTCGTTTTTCAAGTTATGGGAGGTGTCAGGAACCCATCACCACACGACGGAGCATACAGCATATTGCTGATTTTGACAGGCATTTCTATGATCCTGACGCTGCCATTATTGATAGGATACGGCGAGGCACTATATTCCAGAAGAAAAAGCCTTAGAGCACAAAAAGTAGGCTGACCCCTACCCCAACGCCACCTGCCGCCCCACCACTTCCTTCAGCCGCCCGTCATGCGTCACGATTACCAGCGCTGCCTCATGCGCCCGCGCCTGTTCGGTCAGCAGCTGTATCACAGCTTCGCAATTGACATCGTCCAGGGCGCTGGTAGGCTCATCGGCCAGGATAAGCTGGGGGCGGTTCACCAGCGCGCGCGCGATGCTGGCGCGCTGCTGCTCGCCGATGCTCAGGCGCGCGGGCAACTTGTCCAGCACATGCCCGATGCCGAGCTGTTCCCCGAGTGCCGCAACGACCTTTCGGGTATTCGGCTTTTGCCCGAAATAAGCGGGTAGCAGCAGGTTGTCCATTACCGACAAGGCGCTTAAAAAATGCGCCCGCTGGTACACCAGGCCAATGTTTTGTCCGCGAAAACGATCCGATTCGGTGGCAGTAAGTTGGTGCAGCATGGTGTTGCCAACCTGGATGCTGCCGGCCTGGGGCCGCAAAATGCCCGCCAGCAAGTGCAGCAAAGTCGTTTTCCCACAGCCCGATTGGCCTGTGATGAGCAGCGCCTCGCCGGGGTTGCAACTCAAGTCAGGAAAGCTGAACTGGCGGTTCGGTGGATAAGAGAATTCTAGGGATCGTGTTTGTAACATGTCAGAGTTTGATGTAAATCTTGCGCACAAAAAGCCAGCGGCATACCACCCAGCAAAGCAACATGTAGCTCAAGGCAAACAGGAAGGAACCAAAGTTCCCGCCTTCTATCGGCATGAATATAGTCTGATAAATCCATT
>CAYVPM010000223.1:0-5663 GCA_964453475.1 uncultured Saprospiraceae bacterium
GCGAGGGTATTGTAACGAAAAACAAACGCAGTTACAGTGCAAAAGCCAAAGTCCAAAACTCAAACTAATATCGACTTGGTACTTATTTGCCCAACTTGCTGTGTCGCTGGCTGTATCCGAAATACACCAGGAATCCAAATATCATCCAGGCCGCTGCGGCCTTCAAGGTAAATGGATCAATGGCAATGATCATGCCCGTGCAAATAACGGCGCCTAAAATAGGCACCAGCGGCACCAATGGGGTGCGGAAAGGCCGGTGCTGATCGGGGTCGGAGCGGCGCATGAGCCACACCCCGATACTCACCAGTACAAAAGCCAGCAAGGTGCCGAAAGAAGTAAGGTCGCCCGCTACATTGCCGGGGACAAAAGCTGCGAAACCGCCCACAAAGAGGAAGAGCAGCCAATTGGATTTGTATGGCGTGCGGTATTTCGGATGAATTTCAGCAAACACTTTCGGGATAAGGCCGTCATTCGCCATTGAATAGAATACACGGCTTTGCCCAAGCAACATCACCAGAATAACCGAGGAGAAACCTGCCAGGATTGCAATGGTGACAGCGGTGGCCAGCCACCCGTATCCAGGCATGTGCTCAGTTATGGCATACGCTACCGATGCTTCTTTACCAGCTGTTTTGAACTCTGTCCAATGGGCAACGCCTGTCAACACATAGGAGAACAGAATGTACAAAACAGTACAAATCGCCAAAGAACCTAAAATGCCGATCGGCATATCACGACCCGGGTTTTTGGTCTCCTGTGCCGCTGTCGACACCGCATCGAAGCCGATAAAGGCAAAGAACACGATGGCTGCACCACCCAATACACCGCCCCAGCCGTGCTTGAACATGCCCTCATGCCCAGCCGTTCCTTCCGGGATCATAAATGGTGTGTGGTTGGCGCCGTTGATAAACTGGAAACCTACTGCGATGAAGATCAACACGATGGCCACTTTGACAAATACAATAATGGCGTTCAACCGTGCTGACTCCTGGGTGCCGCGCACCAAAACAGCGGTTAGGAACAACAGGATCAAACATGCTGGCAGGTTCATAATACCTCCTTCCATGGGCCCATGGCACCATTCGGGGGGGATTGCGCCCCCAAGCAGCTTGTTTAAATATTCCGACCAGGCGATGGAGACCGTGGCAGCGCCAAGGGCATATTCCATAATAAGTGCCCAGCCTATAATCCAGGCCACAAACTCGCCCATGGTCGCGTACGCATACGTATAGGCGCTGCCCGCGATGGGAATCATGGCCGCAAATTCTGCATAACAAAGGCCGGCAAAGGCACAGCCGATGGCGGCAACAACGAAAGAAAGGGTGACCGCTGGGCCTGCGGCTTCAGCAGCGGCGGCGGCAGTGCGCACAAACAAGCCTGCGCCGATGATCGCGCCAATGCCCAATGCAACGAGGTTTGCGGCGCCGAGCGTCCGTTTCAAGCCCTTTTCAGAGTCGCCCGCTTGTTCTAAAAGTTGAGAGAGAGGTTTTCGTACCCAAAGATTTGCCATAAGGAAATAGTAGTTGGTAAATGTTTTCGATGGCCGAAAGATAGTTTCAAAGTTTCTAAACTTGCAAACTAATAAGCCAAGAAGGTATTTACCCTACTTTTTTAACCGCCAGCCAAGGCCGATTGACCCGCCTGTTGCAAGTCCGTTAAACTCTATACCGCTGTTGTTGCCGGCGTGGAATTGATGGCTGCCAAAATCCCAAACCGCGCCTGCTTCTACACTTCCAAACAACATCAGCCTGCCAGAAAGCTTGGCCTTTGCCTGAACCCCCAGTGAACTGCTTGTCCGCAAATAAGGGTCGTCTATCGCTGCATTATTTTCGCCAATTTGTCGCTTTTGGCTTAAGTAGAAGGATGCCAGCTTAAAAAATGGGGATAGCTCCACATTGGAATTTGGCAGTGCTGCGCGGTACAGGATTGCAGCATGGAATCCAATTTTTTGGCCAAAATTGGCGGCGTAAGGGCGCTCCCAGGTAAGAGATTCCTGGGCCGTGTGCTGGAAAATGTTTAATCCGGTCTTAATGCCGAATTTTCCAGAGAAATGCTCCAGAGAAATTTCAAAGTCCCGATCGAAGAAGTTCCAGTTATGCGCAAGGTTAATGTCCAGATGCTTTTGGGCAGACAGGCTGTTGGCCAGGAAACTGAGGGCGAAAATCGCCGTGCAGCAGCAGCGCGTGATATTGGGTCGTTTCATAAGTTGATGTTTATTGTTTAAGCGTTTATATGTCCCAACCAAGATATAGAGCGCAGTAAAAACGCTGCTCAACAATTGTAAATCAGGCGTTTTTGGAAATAAAAAATCTTTAAAATATCCAATGCCCAACACAAGGTCAACCCAATATTGGCGCCTCGCCTATTTCCCTTGCCCCGATTTTTTCACATCCCATTCGGCCAATACTTCATCGTATTGAGAGCTGGCCAACATGGAGATAACCTGGCCAAATCGCCCTGTGGCAGCCAGTTTGAAATGAACCAGGCGGCGGCCCATCCGCCGGGTTTCCACAATTTCCACTACATCCGTCCAGGGATAACGGACAGTTTCCCAATAATTGGTGACAAAAAAGTGGGTATCGTTGGCATCCACGCGTTTCAAGCGCCAAATAGTTTGTTTCACTAAAAATAGCCAGCCCAGTAACAGGGCTATCGCGCCGAGGCGCGCCCATAAGGCCGGAAACGGAAAGTACAAGTTTTCTTCCGAAATCAGCAGCAGCGCCGCGTTCAAACCCAACAGGAAAACAGTCCCGAATATGGGTACGAAAACCCGCCAGAACAAGGTCTTGTTGGAGCTTAAACATTCCGTGCGCGTTGCTTCAGGCGCCGGGCCTGCTGAATTGTTGTCGAGATTTCCCATATTTTAGCTTGTTCTTTGGAGGGATTTGCGCAAAAATACGGCAAGTATTGCTGGCATTTTCAGTAATCTACTGCACATTTATATAATTTATAGCAGGGAGGTGCTGCTTACACGACGCGCACTGTGTACTTTGCCCTGGCTATTTAACGGAGTGCTATGAAAACAAAAATCTGCAGTTTTCTCCTGTTGTTCTTATGCTGCTTTTCAAAACCAGCACACACCCAAGGTGGTTTCTTAATGCCGCCGGGCATGAGCCAGTTGGACATCCCCTTCGAATACGTCAACAATTTCATCATTGTCACGCTGGTTTTAAACCGCAGCATACCGATCAAGATGATTTTCGACACGGGCGCGGAGCACACCATCCTGAGCAAACGAGAGCTCAGCGATTTGATCGGCGTGCGGTACGAGCGGGAATTTCGTCTCAAGGGCGCCGACCTGAAAACGGAGCTGATCGCCTACCTCGCCCGGCAAATACAGTTAGAAGTACAAGGATTTCCCTTTGTGGCTTCCGCAGAAGATATTTTGGTGCTGCAGGAGGATTATTTCCGCTTTGAAGAGTACGCCGGGGTCAATGTCCACGGCATCCTTGCTGCCCAAACATTTTCGCGCTACATTTTCAGAATCAACTATCAACGCCGGGTAATTACCATTTATGACCGGGATGAATTTGTGCTCCCGGAGTCGGGTTTCCAGCAAATACCCATCGAGATTTTCCGCAATAAAGTTTACCTGAAAACAAAAGCCGGGTTCCGTTCAGATACCAGCATCAACGTGAAACTCCTGATGGACACGGGTGCTGCGCTGCCTTTGTTATTTTTCAGCAATACCGATTCCCTGGTGTATCCGCCGAAAAATGCCATTGTCAGCAATATCGGTATGGGGCTGGGCGGCTTTCTGGAAGGTTTCGTAGGCCGAACGCCCAAAATGCACCTGGGCAATTTTCAACAACAAGGGGTCGTCACCTATTTTCAGGAGCTCGACACCACACAAGACCTCAGCTACCTCAACAAACGCCATGGACTGGTAGGCAATATGTTCCTCAACCGATTCCAGGTCATTGTGGACTATTATGAATCGTATATCTGGCTGAAACCCGCAAAAAACTACAAACAAAAGTATGTTTTCGACCGCAGCGGGCTCAATGTAATCGCCAGCGGTATCAACCTCAACATCTTTACCGTCCAATCAATCATTCCTAATTCACCCGCGTCCGAGGCCGATATCCGTCCGGGCGACCGCATTGTGCGCCTCGGCATCACGCCTGCCGGGTTTCTGCGCCTGGCAGATTTGATGTATTTCTTCCAAAAAAAAGCTGGGAAAAAGGTCTCCCTGGTGATCAAACGCGATGGAAAAAAGCTAAAAAAACACTTCCGGCTGCGTGATCTGATTTGAATTTTAACATTTGATGCAACCTCTTTCCCAAATTCAGGTCTATAAAAGCGACTAACAAAATGGACGCAACACAAACCCACCGCGAGCTGATAGAACGCTGCCGGGACGGCCATCGGGAGGCTCAGTTCGAGCTTTACCGCTTGTATTCCCGCGCAATGTACAACACCGCGTTGCGTATGGTGCGGCATCCGCATGACGCAGAGGACGTGTTGCAGAGCATTTTTATCGAGGTTTTTTCAAAGCTGGATTCTTTCCGCTATGAAAGCAGCATCGGGGCCTGGATCAAAAGGATTACCATAAACAAATGCATCAATTTCCTGAAAAGCAGGCGTTTAATGCTGACAGAGTTCACCGATGCGGCCGACCGTGCAGAGACATACGACCAAGTGCCAGAACCGGCCTATACTGTCGAAAAAATAAACAGGGCTATTGCTGAACTACCCGATGGCTACCGCGTTGTTTTCAGCCTCTATGCCATTGAAGGGTACGACCATGAAGAAATCGGCCAGATTTTGGGTGTCGCCGAAGCCACATCAAAATCGCAGTATAGCCGGGCGAAAGCGAAATTGAGGGAGTTGTTGCACTAATTGGGTACAGGGGAGCATGTGCCTCCCGGCAAAAATTACACTAAAGGGTTGAAACCCAGAAACCACGTTTAAAATGAACGATTCGATCAATATATTCATCCAGGAGCACCGGCACGCATTTGATGCGAAAATACCCGGTGCATACAACTGGAATGGGGTGGAAAAAGCGCTGGAGCGGCTGAAGTCGGCAGACAGCCTGGAAAGGCATTTGCTGCTCAACCGCATTCTGCTGGACACAGCAATACCGGCAGACAAGGTATGGACGGGCATTAATGAACATTTGCCCCCCTCCATTTCACCCCTTGATGTAGAAGACTTTATCCGGCAAAACAGGGAATCGCTTGACACAGAAACGCCCGATTTGCGGGTTTGGGAGAATGTCACCGCCACCCTGCCCGCTCCAAAGGCCATCGTCGTCCGGGTGAGTTGGCAGCGCCACCTCCTACGGGCAGCAGCTTCCATTGCCCTGCTGGTTGTAGGACTTGGCGCCGGCATCTGGTATGCCCGGAGCACCGATGGGTCGGGTATGGCCATGGCCGAGGTTTCGCCCGAATACGCCGAACTGGAACAATACTACGAGCACGATATCCACGGCAAAAAGGAAAAACTTGCAACGTTTACCGGCAGTCAATCTGCCGATGTACTGCAAGACATAGAACAATTGGACCGCATCATGGAAGAACTGCGCCGCGATCTGGCCACTGTGCCGGAAGGCAACCGCCCACAAGTACTGCGCGCCATGATTGAAAACTATAAAGCCAAAGCTGCTATTCTGGAACGGGTGCTGGAAAGCCTCGAAGAAAAGCAGCAAGGAAACAACA
>CAYVPM010000224.1:0-5649 GCA_964453475.1 uncultured Saprospiraceae bacterium
AGCTGTTTTGTGATGAGAACAGTTCGCTGCTCAGTTATTTGGTAGGCGATACCAGTGTGTTTGTATTTGTGCTTAACAAAGAAACGGCTGACTTCATCGAAATATCGAAAAACTATTACCTCGACCAAATGGTGGACAACATGCGGAAAAACATCGAGAATGCAGGGGAAGGCCAAAACCTTTTGAGCCAAAGTTTAAAGGGTACTTTTCCGGGCCTTGCAGATACAGCACACCAGCTCTATAACTATTTGATAGCACCGATAGCGGACAAACTCAAATCCAATGTAGTACTCATACCCGATGGGAAATTGTGCGCCCTGCCTTTTGAAGCATTGCTCAGCGCGTACCCCGAGAAGCCTTATGAGCCGTCAACCTGGCCATTTTTGGTGCACAATTTTTCTTTTTGCTACGGGTATTCCGCCAGCTTGTTGCGGGAGATGAAAGAACAGCCTTCCCCAGAAATGCCGAATAACAGGTTTGCCGGCTTTGCGCCCTGGTATGATGCAAACCCTGCTACCTTAAAAAACACGGATTGCTCTGTTGAGAAAAACTGCACGAATAATAAGGGCGGCCTGGAACCACTGCCCTGTTCCGGTGAAGAAATCTATTGTATTGGCAAAAAATTTCAAGGGAAGGCAATGCTCCTTTATGGGAAAAACGCCACGCTGGAAAAATTTCGGACTCTGGCATCAAATTCCGGCATCCTGCACCTTAGCCTGCACGGGGAGGCAGATGAGTATGTTGGCAACAATGCTTTCATCCTGTTTGATACTGCGTCGAGGCTCTACGTCAGGGACCTGTACAATATGGCCATACAAGCCGATCTTGTTGTGCTGAGCGCTTGCAAAACGGGCCTGGGCAATTACCGTCGAGGCGAGGGTATTATCAGTATGGCGCGCGGTTTTGCCCTGGCTGGTGCAAAAAGTACCATACAGGCGATTTGGAGCACCCAGGAAGGCGCAACCCGCCTCGAAATGGTCGATTTTTACGAAATTGCACTGAAAAGCAACAACAAAAAAAGCATTGCCCTGACAATAGCAAAGCGGACAATGGCAAAAAGCCGCGACTATGCGCACCCATTCTGTTGGGCAGGCTTTTTACTTATTGGCGACGACGCGCCGCTGCACAGGTGAAAAAATAGCAGGTTACTTTATTCGATTCGGCAGACTCTGTGTGTGTAGGAACAATTTTTAAACCACACACCAACTGAGTTGTCAATATGAAACGAAACCACAACCTATCTGTTTTTGGGACCGCTTTCGGCCTCCCATTCGCCTTAAGCCTGCTTTTCAGCCAATTGCTGCCGGCACAATCGGCCATCAACACCGACCGGAACAGCTACACCATTTTATATGTGGCCGAACCCAAAGGCGCAGGGCCACTTTTCCAACAAGGCCTGAACACGGAGTTCAGGAATCGCTTCGACTGGAACCTCCTGCCCACCAAATCTTTAGTACCAACCGAATACAACCTCGACCAAATGGCTGAGCAGCTTACGCGCACGGGCATAGGCCGGCAGCTTATGACTTTTTGGTGGCAACGACAGCCGGATGGCAGCTTCAAGCTCGATACAATTGCCCAGCGGGGCCGTATCAACAGCCGTGTGCACGACAGTATCATTGTCAATTTAGGACCCAGGGGCGACAAACAACTGGAAGAAACAGGCTTGCGCCTCATCCCGCGCTCCTATGTGGTGGTATTGCGCCCGCTGGACCTGCGCAGCATGGAGGAAGATTATAACCGGCAGGCCCAAGCGGCGCGCCAAAATGGCTCAAATACAAAAATCGAACGCTTGTACCGCGGCTATAAAGGCAGTATAGAAGTCTATGTATTTAAGTTCAACTATGACAGCATAGCCAAAAATGTCTTTTACGAGATGTGGCCCTTTGCAGATGACAGCCCAGAACTCCGGAAGCAAAAAAGCGAACAATTCAACCAGAGCGATGCCTTCAAGCTGCTGCCATACATACACTACACCATTGATGAGGTAAGCCATCTTGTTTCAATAGAAGACAAGTCGAAAAAAACGGACAAGACCATCTTAGGGAAAGATTTGATTTTAAAAACCCTCAACCCGGGGAGCCTCGTGTCGACCAACTCGGAACAGGAAATGTTGGCACAATGGGCTTCAAAGGCGGTCAACAAGGTTTTTGACAAGCTAGTTGGGAAAGAAGATGGTTTTGGCACAACCCTGGCGGGGATCAGGCCGATACGCGCCGAAATAGGGCGGAAAGATGGCCTGCACACCGAAAAGCGCTACATTTTATATGAAAAGAAGGAGCGCCTGGACGGCAGCTTCCGCCTGGCGCGCAGGGCGGTTGTGCGCGCCACCAACCAGATCGCCGACAACCGCAACCAGGTAGGGAGCGCTGATGTCTATTCCAGGTTTTACCGGGTAGGCGGCTTGGGCCTTATTCACAAAGGCATGATCATCAAAGAGCGCCGCGAGGCGGGCATCGGCGTCCATGCCTTGTACGCACTGGGCCAAAGCGAGCAGCTTTCCGATCTGGGTGCAGGCGCAGAGCTCAACTTGTCGCTATACCTGGCCAAACTGGGCCTTCGCCGCGTGCCGACAGGCTTGCGCGTAGGCATCAATTACACCTGGTCGCTCGATACCATCTGGGTACTCAGCTCCCAGCCGATAAAAGCAGATGGCACCCGCCTGAGCTTTTACCTCCGAAAAGACATCCACTTCCTGAGCATCATGCGCCTGGGGCTTTGGGCCGGCTATGGATCCGAAACCATGACGGAGCGCACAAAGGAAGAAAAGAAAAGGTCTATCGAGACGGCATTTGTCCCCGTCGGCGCAGAGTTTGGCATCAATATCCTCCCCGGGATCAACGCTTTTGGACAAGCGGAATATTTCATCCCTGTCGGTTCTGTGATGGAAGGGGACAAAGAACACTCCGACTGGGACTGGGGCGAACTCTATCCCCGCCGGAATGGCCTCTGCACCAGGGTAGGCTTGCGATACACTTTCTGATCGGTGCAGCCGACAATGGTTGCACCGGACACCTAATTCTTGCTCACTTTCAAAACTTCTACATTATGCACCAGATTATGCGCGTTTGCGCCTTTGTCAGCTTGTTTGTCGTCTTGTTGCTCTCTACGCAATGCCGCAAGCTCCCGCCTCAGTCCGAATCGCTCTGCATCGGCCCCGGCCGCGATGGCGCCGTCCTTATCCGCGCCTTTGGCTATGGCGCCAACAACCGGATCGCCACCAGGGCAGCCATGAAAAATGCCGTTCAGGATGTATTGTTCAAAGGCATCCCTGCTGGTTCAACGGGTTGCCCCAGCCGACCCATCATCAAGGACATTTCGAAGCGCAATTCCGATTATTTCAAAAAATTTTTCGAGCTGAACGGCCCTTACCTGCAATTCATCAACCTTTCTCAGGAAGGCAACCTGGAGCGCTCAAAAGTGCGGCGCTGGGTGAAAGTGAGCGTCGATGTGATCGTTGACCACCGCCGCTTGCGCGACCAAATGGTGAAAGACGACCAAACTTCAGGCTTGAGCGACGGCTTCTAGACCAAGATTTTAGTGATTTGCGAGATTTTTAGAATAAATCATATTGATTATCAATGATTTATATGTTTTGGTTTTCGCAAACTACTTTTCTTTGGGTATAACTTCCTATCCCATCAATATTTCAATTTATGATTATGAAAAAAACACTCATCGCATCCTTGTGTCTGTTCTTTGCCCTTGCCGGTTGGGGGCAGGCAAAAAAACCAACCTTGATGGTCATCCCCAGCGATGCCTATTGCATCGAAAAAGGGTTCTTCCTTGAAACCAACGACCAGGGGATGAAGCGCAAAGACCCCGACTATCGAAGGGCTTTGCAGGAAGACCCCGACCTGCGGGCCATTATCTCCGGGATAAACAATTACATGGCCGATCAGTCATTTCCGCTTGCCGATTTGGAGGCAACCCTCAAGGATCTGGAAACCCAGGACATGGAAGAAGAAGAAATGGTGGATAAGGCGGGCAATGACCTGCAAGAGTCGCGGCTCGACCAGATCAGGCGGCGCGCCAAGGCGGATATTGTCCTCGACCTCTATTTCGCCATCAAACGGAACGGCCCCGAAAAGATCATGACCTTTAACCTGAAGGGCCTCGACAGCTACACCAACAAGCAGGTGGCCGGCGTGGAATGTGTGGGCAAGCCAGGCGTGATGACCAATGTGGAAGTATTGCTCCGGGAAGACAACTATGCCCGCATGACGGAATTCCACGACCGCCTGCAAAAACACTTCGACGACCTGTTCAAAGATGGCAGGGAGGTCACAGTGGTGATCCGCATGGCAAGCGATGCACCTGTCGGCTTTGACACCGAATACGGCGAAAACGAACTCAGCGAATTGCTCGATGAATGGTTCCAGTCGCACACCGTGAAAGGCCGCTACACCGTGACCGAGCTCAACGACGTGCGCATGGCATTCACTGCCCGCATCCCTTTGTACAACGAAAAAGGGAAGGCCATGGATACCCGGGAGTTTGTGCAACAACTTCGAAAGCACCTTAAGGCAGCCCCCTTCAACCTGAGCGCCAAGGTGCAGCCGAGGGGGCTCGGCCAGTCATACCTGATTATTGGCAGTTCCAAATAACATGGCCTGAATCGGCTATCCAGTATTCACCCAATCTTTTTCACCAACCATTTTTTGCTATGAACAAGGCATTGTTTGTCCTTTTTACCATATCCTTTCTGTTGCCGTTCTCGCGGGCAATCGCGCAAACTGACAACACCAAAACCAGTGATCAGGTGCGCATCCCCCTCACCGCCGTGATACCGGCCGATGCGGAAAGCATACCCGAGGCCGCCCGCCCGATCCTGCTGAACCGGCTACGGCAGTTGGCAACTTCGCATGGGTACAGCAGCAGTTCGGTATACCCGCAGTTTATCCTTACCGCCAATCCGGTGCTGACGGATAAAAAAGTGATTGGCAGCGCTCCGATGAAGGTTTCGCTGGAATTCGAAACCACCTTATACATCGCCGACCAGGCTTCCAAGACCATATTTTCCACAACCAATGTCACGTTGACAGGTGTTGGGAACACCGAAACGGAGGCATACATGAATGCAATGAAAACCTTCCGGACCGACCAGCCCGCCATTCGCAGCTTTACCCAGGCGGGCCGGGCGGAGATCCTGAAATTCTACAACACCCGCTGCGATTTTGTGATGAGCAAGGTGGATGTGCTGGTGAAGACCAACCAGGCCACTGCCGCGCTCGACATGCTGCTCAACATACCCGATGTGAACAAGGCTTGTTTCGACCAGGCAATGGCCAAAGCGCCGCAGGTGTTTGAAGCCTCCGCAGCACAACAATGCCGGGAGCTGATACAGGCCGCCAAAACCGTTTGGGCCAACAGCCCCGACCGCAAAGGCGCCGAGCGGGCAGCCCTGCTGCTGCTTGCCATTCCCGCCACCACGGATTGTTATGCCGAGGCAAACGCGTTGCTCGCAGAGATCAAGTCAAAAATGCAGGAAACCGAGCGCTGGGAGCGCAAGCAGTACAGTGATCAGATCGACCTGATGAAACAGTACATCGATGCCCTGCGCGATGTGGGCGTGGCTTATGGGAATGGGCAGCCCGATACGGTGATTCATGCGAAGGGGTGGTTGTGGTGAATAAGGTGATTTAGAGG
>CAYVPM010000225.1:0-5645 GCA_964453475.1 uncultured Saprospiraceae bacterium
CGTACCTACGGCACGCCGGCACACGAAATTAACATTTCTACCAAGGTTCCGTCCCGCTGGGACGAAAAGCGCTAAAAATTCGGGATGAATCATGTGTGAGACGCCTACTGAAAACCCGTCTAATGTCCGCGCAGCAACTGGCTTCGCGAATGGATATGAAGCGCTCTATAAATGTTCTTTATATGGTATCGAACCGTATCCATGCTAATAAAAAGTTCATTTGCAATCATTTTATAACTCGCTCCGTCTATAAGCAATTCAAGCACTTCTCTTTGACGGTCGTTCAGGCTTTCTTCACCGGGTAGTTGTGATTTATCGCTGGGGTTGGTGGAGGATTGTTGGCGGAGGAAACCAAGAACTTTGGTCGCTATGGAAGGGGTCATGGGTGCGCCGCCCAAAAGTGCTTCCCGAACAGCATCCAGCAATTGTGCCTCTGTGTTTGTTTTGAGCATATAACCGTTTGCGCCAGCTAATAAGGACGCAAATACTTTGTCGTCGTCCTCAAAAATTGTTTGCATCACAATGGTTACATCATTGCCGTCCTGGCGGATTTGGCGAACCGCTTCAATGCCGTTTACGCCGGGCATATTAATATCCATCAATACAATATCCGGCCTTCCAACACGGATTTGTGCCATAATATCCAATGCATTTGGCAAAGCACCAACACATACGAAGTCAGGGGCTCCATTAAATAGTTGGTACATACTCTCTAGAAGTGTAGGGGAGTCTTCTACAATAAGAATGCGGAACGGGCCTTCATTGTCTTTCATGTTATACTGTGATTAAAGTGATTCTGAATGATTTGAGTGAAACAAATGCCTGATTTTAAAATGATGGCAACATTCCTGTATTCACAACCACTTTGCGTTGACTATAATTTGATTGAAAGGTACATGTGCATAAATTATTGGATAATAATTGCCACAAAAATACGGCCTTGTGCACCAGGGTGCTACTACACCTTTGTGTAGTCTTTCAACCATTCAATTTCTACAAACGCTCCAGCACCTAATGCTGAATGCAGTGTCAGCGTCCCGCCAAATGCCTGGGCCCGCTCCTGCATGGTGCGCAAACCGTTGCCTGTTGCTTCCTTCAATGTGTCAAATCCATTCCCGTTGTCTCTAATGCTGAGGCTCATTTTCTCGCCTTCTTCTTTGAATTCAACACGTAAAAGGCTGGCACTGGCATACTTACTGACATTATTGGTTGCCTCTTTAAAAATCAGGTAAAGCTGCCAACGCCTGTTGGCAGAAACTGGCAGGACCTCCAGGCCTTTTGGAATTAAAAATCGGACACGAGTATCTGTACCAGAAAACAGCGTAAAAGTAAAGTTGCGCATCCGCGAAACAAGGTCACCCATGGTTTCGATATTTGGGTTTACTGACCAAACAATATCGCTAATGCGCAATACTGAATCGCGGGCTGTATTTTTGATGAGGTGCAGTGTTTTGTTAACATCTTTGGGTATCTCTTCCATTTGGCGGATTGCCAGCTCACTCATAAGTGCCAGGCTGTTTAGGGTGGAGCCAACGTCGTCGTGTAAGTCACGCGTGAGCCGTTCACGTTCGTCCTGAAGCTTAAACTGAGCTATCCTTTTGGATTCTTCACTTATTTTGAACTGATAACCCAGGCCAGAAAGGAAAATGAACGTCTCAATCATCAAGCCCATGTAAAATGCGACATTAGCGTACGGAATGCCTGGCTGACCCTGTTCAATTCGATAGCCGCTCCATATCCAAACCGCTGCCCCTAATGTGGTACTCAGACCGCCGCAAAAAATAAATATATAAAATGGAGGACGCTGGTAAATAATGGCAATAAGCGAATAAAAACCAACGGACAGGAGCACAAATCTCAAATAATATACGGAATGCACCCAGTCATGACGATTGACCAAATAGAAGAGAATAAAGTGCAATACTACCAGGGAAAAAGAAAAAATAGTTGTCCATTTTATTATTCGGTATAGCCCTGGCATGCGCCATTTCAAACTCAGAAACTTATTAATGAAAAGGAAATAAAAGGCATGCCCCAGGTAGATATTTATGTAATCTCCATGCGTTGTTAAAAACGCCGTCAACCAGGTTACTGGCAAGGCAAATTCCATTTCATATCGATACAGATTAGAAATGCAGGCTAATAGAAAGCAGCTATAATAAATGTATATTGGCCTTCGATAAAGGGCCCACTGAAGAAAAGTAAATAAGCTGACAAACAATATTATACCAGTCAAACAGACGGTAATGTTGTGGGCAAAGCGTATTTCATAGTATCGGGCAGCTGAACGATCGCGCCAACCTCTCATGGTCATAACACGCGGACTAAAGTCGTTGATCCTGAAAGGAAAGGGCCTGATCCTAAAATACCAGGTAGCATTTGATGGCCAGGATGATTCAAAAGGCAGCAGGAATAAAGTGGGCAATGCTTCACCGTTTACGCCTTTCCCCCACTCGAAAGTCCTAATCTGTCCCGTGTCATCCACATAAAACCCTTCAATCATGGTTTGCTTCAGGTTAAAAAACCAGTATAAAGGCGTAGAATCCTGACTTGGGCGACTAAGGCTATCTGTTCGACACCGAAGCCAAATCCGGCAGTCGTTGTCATGGAGAAGGCCTTGCGGGTATTGTAAACTGTCCAGCGGAACAAATGCTTTAGAGCGGACCTCGCCTAAACTCAAATTACCGGAAGCATCAAAAAACCCGCTGAAATAGGTATTAACTGAAACATCCAGGTAACCTTCGGCAAAGGGTGGCAACCGGAGTGCCGGCTGGCTACAGACAGGTACTGCCTTTGCTAAAAGAAAAAGAAGTATGTGGAATATCCGCATGGCATGGTTGTAAAAAACTGAGACACTCCTAAATGAAACTCTGGAAAGTGATATCTATTGGGTGTCACGATCAACAGCAACCAAGGCATGCAAAGTCCAAGAAAGCATCAAGGTAGCGAAAATAGGCGATCCGGTCGAGCAGCGGGGCTGATATTTTGGCCACGAAACGTTTCACGACGCCGGGGCCACACACATATTCTTTGTCGGGGTGGTTGTGGTAGCCGTAGGGGCAAGGGGTTGTTGCATAGTTGTCAAATTCAATTGAAGGGTCAGAATCCCGATAATCTAGCCTATCATAAGGAGCTATAGACCCTTGGAGACCATTAGAGGAAAGCGGCCGTGGCCGTTAAATGTCGCAACCAAATGTGGTATAGTTAACGCAGAGTGGTTGTGCATGGTCTATTCTTTCCTGCATCGCTTTGTGTTCCAATCACCGCCCAAACCTTTTATCCTGGCCCAAGCGCCCTGCTTGGTATTGTCACAAAGCAGAAAAGTACAGCACAATGCCCATTTTACCAAAAAGCCTCCCGTCGCTGTGCAGCGAGCGGGAGGCGGGAAATCGATTCGTCAGGCAAGGAATCGCAAACACTTCGCCTGTGGAGCCGATGGAGAGATCAGAAATGCGTAATTTTTTTAGTCAGCACCTTGTCACCAGCGGTCACCTGCACCACGAAGATGCCTGATGGGTAATCGCTCAGCGGAATTTGGATGACGCTATCGCCGCTCCTCTGGTGCAGCAGTTGTCGGCCCATCTGATCGAACAATCGGACTTCCTTGCTGCGCAAGTCAGTAGCAAAATCTTCAATGCGCACAAAATCGTTGCTGGAAGCGATCTTCAAATCTTCGGGTATGCTGACCTGTTGCAGGCGGTCTTCACTATTCCCATGTAGACCCATGCACTCTTGTCCAGCCCAATCAATACGAATTTGCCAAATACCACTCGGTTCCTGAGGATTGTTGGCGGGGTTTCCGCAATAATCCAGCGGCGTGGCGACCACGGTGGCAATGCGGGATTGTGCCTGAGTACTCAACATACAAATGGTAGTACCCCATACCGTAATTTGAAGGTAGGGATCGTTAGTGCTGACGGAAAAGCTTCCTACACACAGGTTGTCGGTGTAAGTGAAGCACTCTTCAATGCCCGTGCAGATGAATGCCAAGTTTGGTGGAACAATGATGCTGTTCGGTATTGGGCAAGATGGCGACAGGCCGAGGCAAAGAGAGTTGGGGATGCGGGCGTTGATGATACCAATGTCCGTAGCGTCCCATAGGTTGGTGCAACCGCCATACGGGCTTGCCATAATGCCCGTAGTGTGCGGGCAGCCGAAACTGTGGCCCATCTCATGGGAAGTGACCGTTCTCAAACCACAGGCCGGGAGCGCGTTCACTTCTGAAAAGATTCCAAACCGGGTGTTGAAGCCGCACAGCCCGTTCTGGTAGGCCGCCCCATAGATCTGCTGATTGTTAGGGTTGTAGATCGTTCTCGGCGAGCGCCAGTGGGCCAAGTCAAAATCCATAGTGCCAAAGCCGCCGGCCAGTGCCCAATCGATTAATGAGGCGAAGATAACATCGCGGCTGTTGCTCGTGGTGAAAGGGTCTCCTGCGGGAGAGGAAGGCACGAACTGCGTCAGGATTTGGATCGTGACCGGCAGGACAAACTCGTCGTCCCAGTTCGCTTGTACCGCGTTCATCGTGGCGATGTTGTGCGTAATGACATTGGCCACGCTGCCAAATTTAGTCACCATCTGGTAGTCGTTGGCAATCGCTAGGTCCAAAAACTGTGGCGGGCCGCAGTTTTCATTCGGTGCAGAGCCTTCCTGCGCCACCAATTCACGTTCCTGCTGCTCTACTTCTTCGGTGCCACAGATGCTCTCGTGTCTTTCTATCACGTCGCTCGCATCGTACACCACCACCAGGTCGTGCGGTTGCAAAGCATCGAAGTACCAGAGCGGCTCTACGAAGTAGTCGTGGCCGTTGGCCTCAAAACTACCGTACAGAAACGCGCTCGCCACTGTGAGGGCAGCTGACGCACCAGCTTCAGTTGCAGTCCTGAACGGATACACCGCAGGGCGTTCGCGCAGGGCTTGCATACCCGATTCGCCCGATACGAAAGTTTGGTACCCCTCGGCCAACACTTGGCTTGGTTTCAACTGGAAGCGGGCGGAGGCGATTTCGCCAAATTCAAGCCGCAGATCGAGCGACGATGGTCGGGCTGCCGCCAATTGAAGCAGCGGCTCTACCTCTATGCTGAAAACCGTGTACCGTTCGAAGGTTTTTTCGAGTGCGTCATTGCGGAAGTTGGGGACTTGTACACCCGTCAAGCGGTACTGTTGGGCAAATGCACCCGTGATGGCGAGGGACAAAAAAGCAAGGAGAAGGAGATTCTTTTTCATGTTCTTGTGTAGTTAAATAGTGGAAGAATTGAATAGGCAATATCTTTTCTTCTGTTAGTTACAGTCAACGCAAAGTGGTTGTGAAAATCGTGATCGCATAATCATTTGAAAATCAGATGTTTTTTATCACTCAAATCATACAAATCACTTTAATCAGAGTATACAGAAGCCTGTGTTATTGCTATTGGCAGGACAAAAGTCTACCGTTATATATAGGGGAAAAAGAACACTTTTCCAGGATTTTACTGTGCCAAGAACAAGTGCCCGAGACGCTGTTGAGCCTCGGGCGCTTGTTCTTGGGGCACTTAGGCGTGGTTTTGCCCAAAAAAGTGTAACGTGGAATTCAATTTTTTCCGCCTTGCTTGGTCTTCAATGCCGTTAAGTTAAGGATTTTCAACCCACGACTTCAGTCGTGGGCTTCG
>CAYVPM010000226.1:0-2840 GCA_964453475.1 uncultured Saprospiraceae bacterium
CACGTTCAGCACAAAGGATTCGGCCGCCGGGTTGGGAAACAAGGCCACTAAATCGGAGATGTCGGATGTCACAGGGCTGTTTCTTTCCTCCGATTGGCAGGCTGCATCCTGACTGTACGAATCCTGCGGCTCGAAGAAGCCTCTTGCCAGAACTACGGCGTACCCACCAGAGTAGCGGCACTTGCCGGCAATCTGAGCGATTAGTGCCGTCTGCTGTGCGCTGAGTTCGCCTGCTGCGAGGTGAGATTGGAACATGACGCTAAGCACGCTCTTCATATCCGATTCATGTACCTGTGTAGTGGACACACTGTTGACTTCTGTGAGGAGTGCGCTGACGTTCTGGTTCACCGTGGCGACCCAGTTTTCCAAAGCGATTTTTAGGGATGTGGTCTTGTCGGCTATGTCTGTGTCCGCTGCAATTATCTGCGTGTGCAAGGCCACGTTGTCCTCAAGGATTTCAGAGAGCGTGGCATCCAGCGCGAAACGTTGCTCGACGGCTGTTTCAAGCGCGCCGATTTCGTTCGCTGTGGCTGTGCTGGGCAGCCACCGATCGAGGTAGGACTGATAAGTCCGGTTCAAACGACTGTAAGTATCGTTGTAAGTGTTTTGGAAATACTGCGCCGTAGGGCCGTCAATCGTTTGCAACGAGGGGTTTCGGTTCAACCGCCCTGCAAATTGCCACTTGGCCTCCCAAGTCAGGGCCGGATAGTTCAGCGGGGGAGAATAGGTGCCGTTCAACAGGCGAATGTCCGAGCCCGCCAAAGCGTCCTCTCCAAATGTTCTTCCTGTCAGGCAGGTGAAATCATTAGATGGTTCCTGTCCTGTCAGTTGGGAAAACCACACGAAGTTGTCGTCATTGGCTCCTATTTTTCTTGGGGACGGCCAATACACTGAGTTCAGGTCGCTGCTGTTGACTTCAAATTTGGAGGCCAAAGCGGTGGCAAGGTTGGTAGCATATGCCTCGATTGGGCTATCTGTCCCAAACCAGCGGTTCTCCTTTTTGGATTGAAGACCTGTTGCAGTTGTTAAGTTAAAGTAAGCGCCAACCCCCAAGCCGATACCGTGATAGTTGAATCGGTTCTTACTGGCATTAGCGTTGTCACACATACCTAAAACAAGGACACCCAAATTTGTTTTATCGGTTTCATTGCAGTTCAGCACACAGTTTGTGGATTCGCTGATAAAGATGCCTGAAGAAGGCGTCGGCCCCGCAATCGGGTCGCCGTAGTCTATTTTTGCGCCATTGAGTATATTGGAGAACAACCGTAAACCATTGCAAGGGCTTTGTTGTGTCCGAATGCCATAAAACGCTGCAAGTCCTGTTTGTGCCAGATTTTCGAGCACTTGGTTCTGTTCAACGGTAACGTAGGAAGACTTGCGCAGCGTGATGCCCCAAAATGCACCGCCTTGCAAGATCGAGCGAGAGCGTATCTCGTTGTTCTTAACCAGGCTGCCATTTAGGTTGATCTCTGAATTGCTGGCGTTGTATAATTGGATTCCATAGCGTGCTGCTGGGTCGAACACCTCGTTGTTGTCGAATATCTGATTGTTCTGGATGTCAATTGTGACCTTTTTGAAAAAGCCCACATCAATTCCCACATTTCTGAAAAAATCTATCTTATTGTCTTTAATTCGATAGGTGGGTGATGCTTGTAATCCATTTTCCATGTAGCATCTTATGGAATTGTAAGCCTTGTACGAGGTCATTTGAGTAACTGTCAGGCTAGTGCCAACTGTTCTGATGTCTCTAAAACAATTGAAAAATGTGCTTGAGGGAAAAAATAAAGCAGTCTGATTTGTTCCGGTTAAGGTTGTTTGCACAATAACATTGCCTTCATTTCTGGCATAAACTGCATCAGCTACAATAATGTTTGCAGGGTTAGTTGGGTCATAATTCCCAAAATTCGAAAACGTTGAGTTCTGAATGTTAACATTGGACTGGATAGAACGAATACCTTGGGTTTGTACCCCTGCCTCTTTGTGATTGCCAAAACTTAGGAAATAATTGAAAGGAACTCCCGGCTGGTCGGAATTGAAACCAATTGAGAGCGAATTCACCCGTTCGATCCAAATTCCAACAAAAGGATAATTGGTTGCTGCTGTTGGGGCATCTGAATTTATCCCAGGGTCAATTGTTGATGGCGAAATAGGTTCCAGGAGCTGGTGGTTGCCCAAAAAGGTGTTGCCGGAAATTCCCTTTTTACTGCCGAGAAGGATTGATATCGAGGTAAATCCAGGATTGGGAGAAAGCCCTAGAATACCGCATACATTTTTCTTGAACATATTGCCTATTATCACGGCAACAGATTGGTGGCGTAGGATTATAGCAGCTTTTGCATCTTCAAAGGTGCAATTCTGGGCAACGATTTTGGCAGCGGTCAAGACCTCAACTCCTGCCCAAAGTTTGGAGCAACCGTGCAGCCAACTTGAAGAAAGAGTCAATTTCTTGTTATTGAGCACTTTGAAGCCGCTATTGTTGTCTAGAAAGACAATGTCTGAGCCAGGCGCAAATGTGTAATCTTCCCCGAAGGTGATTTTGCCTTTAAGTAGGATGAACTGTGCTGTGTTTTGTGCTTGTGTTTGAGTCAACAGTTTGGTGCCATAGAGCGATGAAGCAACAAAATCTCCGTCAATGCACTGGTAAGTTTGGGATGGGTACTTGATACAGTCTTCTTCAAGCTGTTGTCCTCCGCAACTTATCTGGGCTTGGACTGAAATCACAGGCACCACAAAAATTAGAAAAACGAAAATATGTTTTGCTAATTGTTTGAATAGGGAGAATGAAAATAGGGCTTGGGGGGGCGGGGCCGGGGGGGGGGGGGGGGGGGGGGGGGGGGGGG
>CAYVPM010000226.1:2850-5641 GCA_964453475.1 uncultured Saprospiraceae bacterium
CCCCCCCGCAGGAAAGTTCGGTGAATTCAAATGATTCTGTTGCTCGGGCTGACACAAATTTGTGCCAAGTAGTTGTGCTTGATAATTTTTCATTGTTTGAAGTAATTTTAGTTTGTAAAGAAAAAATAAGCTTGAAGGATCAGCCGGTACAGGCTGACCAAACAAATCATAAGACATATATTGACGAATAGACCTTGAAAGGTTAATTGGGTGCTATGGAAGGTTCGAACCCTGCCTCGACGTGGACTGCCTGGGTTCCAGGGCGAAACATTACTACAAATATAACTACTAAAGTTTCAAATTTGCAATAGTTGTGGGACAGGTTGTTTGGTAATGTTGAAGATTTAACTTTTGGCTGGGGTCGAACGATTAAGCTTTTTTGTTTCTCACAACGACACGACGACACGACGGGAAAAAGTTAAAGCAATAAAGACCAAATCTATATGCCGTCGTGTGAAACATTGGAATACGAAGGACTCTTAAAATTGTACCAACATTTTCCCTCGATATAACCGCCCCCCACATCGGCATTCCAGCAAATACGTCCCATGCTCCAGCCCACCCACTTCCACCGCAGCATCCAGGGTGCTGCGCTGAAAAACCAGTTTGCCCGCCGCATTGAAAATTTTCAGGTCGGAACATGGAAATGCGCCGCTGCGCAGCACAAACCGGCCATTGTTCGGATTGGGGATAATGGTAAAGCCTTGTTCGCCGCCCAGGTCAATCAGTTTGCTGAGCATAAAAAAGTAGGGCACTGATGTCGCCGTACAGCCGTTCGCGTCGGTGCTGGATACGGTGTATTGCCCGGTGGCGACCGGCTTGAATTGTTGCATGTTGGCGCCAGGAATGGCTTGGCCGTCCAGGTACCATTGGTTTCCGCTCGTTGCGCTGGATACCAGGGACGAGTCCGTTGCCGTAATTACTGGCAACGGTGGCAACGGATGAACGCTGACTGTGGTCGCCGTTGAAACTGCAGAACAGCCATTTGCTGCGGTGACTGTGACCATGTAATTCCCAGTCGCATTTACGATGATGCTTTGTGTACTGGCTCCGTTGCTCCAGACATAGCTGGCGGCAGGGCTGGCGCTGAGCGTGACAGAATCGCCCGCACAAAAAACGAGTGGACCGTCGGCTTGAACCGTCGGGGTATCGGCAGGATCGAACTGGAAAGTCCAGCTGATGTTGTGGCTATGGCTTTGAAAATGCAATTCGGAGCGTGTAAATGCTGTGGTGTCCTGAATGGTCGCTACCAGGGTGTTTGTCCCGGCAAGGGCCTGCGCCGCATTTATCTGCAGCGAATCGGCGTGGCTGGCAAGCAAGGCCCCGTTGAGCTTCCAGGTGACTTTTAAGGTATTCGGGTCGGGCTTCACGGTGTTCAGCTTGAAGATGATTGGGTCGCCACAGGAAATGACCGTATTGGATGCGGGTTGGTAGGACAGCACGGGTGTTCCAAACACCTGATGGATCTTTTCGAAAATGGCTTCTTTGCATACCGGGCAGAAAGGAAATGACGCACCGAGGAAACGCATCTTGCAGCCCTGATGCGGGCGGTACCATTGGTCGGAATTGCCGCCGCAGCAGTGCTGGTAAATGCCCACGCCGTCGTAGTTCAGCCAGTTTTTCCATTTCACCAACGCCGGGTTGGTTTCCTTGGTCATGTTCAGGCGCTCGCTTGCGAAACCGTCGCCGGCGTAATACTCATCCGCCAGGCCTGCGAACGAATGTCCCATTTCATGCACCATGATTTCAAAGGAACTCCCGTTGAGGGAAGCCGTCGCGGTGCTGCCGCCGGAGCCGCCGTAATAGGGGCTGTTGACCAGCAGGAGTTTTTGATCGAACATGGGGAAATTGCTGGCCAGTACATTGTTCATGGCGCTGAAGTCGCTCGGCACTAACAAGCGGTGTATCCCTGATACGTCGAACCGGCTGCCGAAGTAATTGTTAATGTTCGCTACAGGGAAGGCTGGCTCCGTCACATCTGTTGCTGTCCCTGGGTGGCTTGCCCCGCTCTCTGCGGAAGGGACATTTATGGTGAAGACGTTGAAATAATTGGCGTATTCTTTAAACGGCTGAATTTGAAAGAGGAAGCCCGTAAAGTTTTCCACGTTGGAACGGAAGCTGGGCAATTCTGATGCCTGGAAACCATCGCTCATAAACACCAGGTTGATGAATTTGGAAGGATTCCCATTGTACAGTATTGTATCAACCTGGAATGTTTGCGCGCTGGAAAGGCATGGGCTCAGCAATGCCAGCAGGCAGCCCAAGGGCGCGCAACGGAGAAAGCGGCGGCAAATGTTTTGCATGGGAATGGTGTTTTTCGATGTGAATTCATTCAAATATCAGGGGTAATGTGGCAATTTCTATTGTTTCTGCATCGCTGTCGAATCGGCTGAAAAGCAGGTGCTTCATTTCTGCCGTGTAATTGAAACGCAGCAGCAGTTCCTGCTCCGTATAGTGCAGTACGGTGGCGCCAATGACACCATTTTCGTCAGGAAACTCCGTGCGCACGTGCAAGGGGTTTTTTATCAGGATGGAATCCAGTATTTGAAGGTCTCGGTTCAGGATGCGGCACAAAATGTCGCCTGCTTGCCCTGGCTGTTTGGCTTCCCAATTTTCCTTACACACGCCCGGGTGCAGGGTGGCGCGGTTCAGTTTGACGGCCATTTGGCCATTGGGGGCGGCGATATGGATCAGTGCAATTGCAAATTGCGCTTGGGCATTTTGTCCGATTGGCTCCTGCCGGGCATTTTGCGCGACCATTGTCGAGGCTACTATTGCCCAGGCCAAGGCT